>JAUWRB010000063.1 GCA_030610785.1 Promethearchaeota archaeon
TTGTTAAATTTTTATCTTTGAGAAAATTTAAACCACATAAAACATTCTTAAGGTTCTCTCCTTCCATTTTGAGTCCTAAACAAGTCTGCTGCCCTATCGAAATAAAAAAGGCTTTATAACCCTGTTTTTCTAAATTTTCAACAGATAATTTAGGTCCTACAGGAGTGTTTAATTTTATTTCAACTCCCATTTTTTCTATAAACTCAATTTCATAATCTAAAATATAGGCAGGTAAACGATATCTTGGGCTCCCAGATCGTAAAGTCCCACCTTTATAAATTTCTGCTTCAAACACGGTCGGTTTATAACCTTTTCTCGCTAAAAAATAAGCTGCGGATAACCCTCCAGGACCAGCACCTATTATAGCTACTTTTTCCTTAGTTTGTTTAACCGGTTTAATATTGGATTTTGATTTGTTATTTAATTCCCAATCTGCAATGAATCTCTTTAAAGATCGAATACCAAGAGCTTCATCGATATCCTTACGATTACATTCAAGTGCACAAGGCTCTGTACAAACTCGCGCACAGACCATGGGAAAGGGATTGCTTTTCCTAATTAAATCAATAGCTTCTTGAAATTTACTTTCCGCAATTAATGAGATATAACCTTGAACATCAACTCCTGCGGGACACGCATTAGAACACGGAGGAATGGAATTCATAAAAGGAAGGCACCCCATAAAATAGGCGATTTCCCCTTTGTCTGTAAATTTTAAATTAGTGTAATCCAAAAACCCGAGTTTGTTATCGATATTAATATGGTCATTTGCCATTAATTGAGGTAAAGATGAAAATATTCTATCATGATGACATTTAAGTTGTTCTGTCTGTAAAATTTCAGATTCGGAAGTAAGAGTGCGGAGACTTTTAATAATTTCTACAAAATTTACACCCGTATTATCTTTAAACATGGGACAATACTCCATGCATTGCCCACAAGTTAAGCAGTTCCAAATGTTATTGTTTTCTAACGCTTCCTCTAGCGTTAGGAAAGTTAAATCAGTAATCAATCTTCTTGGAAAAAATGTACCTAAAAAACTTGTAGGACATACATTAACACAACGATTACAATCGTAACAATAATTTGCGTTAGCTATTACTTTATTAACGACTTCACTATAAATTTTAGACCTTTCTTTTTTAACACTTTCTTTATCTTTAGATTCAGTCATATTAATTACTTTTCAGTCTTTAATCTTGTTAAATATAATTTACAGAACTTTATATATTTCTTTTTTTTCAATGAACCTAAATTATAATCGAATATATTTATTATATAGAACATTTTGAATATTAAAATTTATCTTGAGGTTTTAAAATGGATAAAATAATGGAATTAGAGATACATGGCTCAATTTTATTGGTTACAGGCATGATATTGGTTTTAATTTGGTCTTATTATAAGTTGGAATGGTGGTCTTCCGTGTTTGGTTATCTAGCTTTATTCTTTTTAATTGAAGCAATCTGGCATTATTGTACTGCCGATTATAAAAGAATTAAAAAAGAAAATTGAAGGAGAATCGATCATTTTTTTTTTCAGAATTTTAATAGAACAATACATTATCCCTTACGAAATAAATAATAATTGAGCGTGAGCTTGATAAGATTATTAGTATTAGATTAATTTATATGTAATAAATCAAAAAAATTTAAAATATATTCATTATAATATCATTTAACACGAAATATATTTAAGGTGTGGATTTAATAACAAAAGAAAAGCATGAAAAATATACTCCTTTACATGAAATTCATTTAAAATTAGGGGCACGGATGATCGAGTTTGCTGGTTGGTTAATGCCAGTACAATATAAAAGTATTTTAGAAGAGCACGAAATCGTTCGCACTCATGCGGGTTTATTTGATATTTCCCACATGGGAGAATTTATTCTTGAAGGGGCAGATGTTATTGATTTTCTTCAACACTTAATGACAAATGATTTGAAATTATTAGAAGAATCAAAAAGTCAATATTCTTGCATGTGTTACGGAAATGGCACGGTCGTCGATGATATGATTTATTACGAGGAGACTCCCGAGAGATTTAGGATAATAATAAATGCAGGTAATATCCGCAAGGATTTTCAATGGCTTTCTGAACATTTAGGAACTTATAATGTTAAAATTTCGGATGTTTCGGCAAAACGCTGTCGTTTAGCATTGCAGGGACCAAAAAGCGATAAATTACTTGCTCCTCTTGTTGATAGTGATCTGTCTGCTCTAAATCGATTCTTTTTTACTAAATGTAATTTAAACGAAATTCCTATTATAATTGCCCGAACTGGATATACCGGTGAGAAAGGTTTCGAAATCTCTTTTGATATTAAAAGCGTGGAAACTATTTGGAATGCTCTTCAACGTAGCGGAGCAAGTCCTATTGGTCTTGGAGCGCGCGATACCCTTCGTTTAGAAGCCTGTTATTCCTTATATGGCCACGAGATAAGTGATACAATTACCCCGATCGAAGCTAATATTGGATGGGTCGTAAAAGAAAAAAAAGGAATTGATTTTATTGGAAAAGATGTCCTACTTCGTCAAAAAGCAGAAGGAACTTCCAGAATTCTCGTTGGCATAAATCTTTTAGAACGAGGAATTATCAGACAAAATTATAAATTATTTAAGAATGGAGAATATATCGGATATGTCACATCTGGAGGGTATTCACCAACACTCAATAAAACAATTGGTTTAGCGTTTATTAAAACAGAATATCGCGCTATTGGAACTGAATTTGAAATAGAAATTCGTAAAAAATTTTTAAAAGCTATTGTTGTATCAACACCATTTTATCGCAAAAAAAATAATAAATAGGAATGATAAATAGGAATGGATTATAAATTACCTTCGGAATTAAAATATACACCTACTCATGAATGGGTAAGAGTGGAAAATAGTTTAATCGTGACAGGAATTTCTGATTATGCGCAGCACCAATTAGGGGACATTGTCTACATCGAACTTCCTGAATTGGGAGCGATTTTTGATAAAGGAAATGTTATCGAAGAGATTGAATCTGTTAAGGCTGTAAGCGAATTCCTAATGCCTTTATCAGGAGAAATTATTGAAGTCAACGAAAAATTGGCTAATAATCCTGAACTGGTTAATTCTTCGCCTTATGGCGATGGTTGGTTCGTAAAAATTAAAATTTCTGACCCTAAGGAATTAGAGAAATTACTCTCTTTAGATGACTATCAAGAAGTAATTAAAAAAGACGAAAAATAACAACTTTTTTCTTATTTTATATTTTTTCATTATTACTATTTTACAGAAGAGGTTTTTATGAATGGATTTTGTACCTCATGATAAAGATACAATAAATGAAATGTTAAATACGATTGGCGTTAAGTCGTTTGATGAATTATATCAAGATATACCAAAAGATTTGCAATTAGATAAATTAAACCTTCCTGAAGGTTTATCTGAACCGGATATTCTAAGAGAATTAGAAACTCTTTCTCAAAAAAATTCCCTTTATTCTAGTTCTTTCCTTGGAGCCGGCTGTTATTATCATTATATTCCTTCTTTAGTGGATTTTGTAATAAGTCGTTCTGAATTTTACACCTCTTACACTCCATACCAGGCTGAAGTTAGTCAAGGGATATTACAAGCAAGTTTTGAATATCAATCAATAATTACCAGAATTACTCAAATGGAAGTTGCCAATGCAAGCATGTATGATGGGTCAACAGCACTTGCAGAAGCTGTTATAATGGCGACTTATATTACGGGGAAAAAAAAAGTCTTATTAATGGAAGGAATACATCCTGAATACGTGGAAGTTGTTAAAACTTATTGTTGGGGTCACGATATTCTTCATGAAATTGTCTCTGACGATACTTTTTTATCTAAATTAAGTGACGATGTTGCAGCCATATTATTTCAAAGTCCTAATTTTTTTGGAGAAATCGCAGATGTATCCGAAATGGTAAAAAAAATTAGAGAGAAATCGCCTAAATGCTTAATAATACAATCAATGACAGATCCTACCTGTTTAGGCATTTTGAAACCTCCGGGCGAAACTGATATTGATATTTTTATTGCTGAAGGTCAATCATTTGGGATATCGCCTTCTTTAGGTGGCCCAGGGTTAGGTATCTTTACCGCTAAAAAGAAATATTTAAGAAAAATGCCCGGTCGTTTAATTGGAAAAACTAAAGAAATAAATGGCGAAAAAGAAGGCTTTATTTTAACTTTACAAGCCCGTGAGCAACATATTCGACGAGAAAAGGCCATTTCAAATATTTGCACCAATCAATCTTTATGTTCTTTAGCAGCATTAATTTTTCTCGTGTCTCTAGGAAAGACGGGCTTACGGGAACTAGCTATTCAGAACTTTCAGAAGGCAACACATGTGAAACAAAAACTTGAGGACATACCTGAATTTTCAATTTTGAATAAAAAACCAACATATAACGAATTTTTAGTTAAATGTCCTAACATTGACGATTTTTTAAATCAATGCAAACAAGCAGACTTATTACCTCCTCTTAAAATATCTAATTATTTTCCTGAAATGAAAGATATTGCTTTAGTATGTGTCACAGAAATGAATTCTAGCACGGATATTAAAAAATTCGTACGAACTGCCTTGATTTCATCTCAAAGTAAAAATTGGAGGGATTAAACTTGAATTCAAACATTAAGTTAATTTTTGAAAAGGGTAATGAGCATCCCATAAGAAATTATATTCCTAAAATGGATGTCGAAAGCGTTGAAATCAACGAAATCTTACCCATTAATCTCCAACGGAAAGACTTACCACTTCCTGATATAGCTGAGGTAGAAATAGTTCGCCATTACTTGAAATTAAGTCAAAAAAATTATGGAATTGATACGGGAATTTATCCTTTAGGTTCTTGTACTATGAAATACAATCCAAAAATTAATGAGGTGATAGTTCGACTTCCAGGCTTTTCAAGAATCCATCCTCTTCAAGAGGATAAGCAAGGCGCTCTTGAATTAATTTTTCAACTCTCAAAAATGCTCGAGGAAATAACAGGAATGCATGGATTCACGTTCCAACCAGCCGCAGGAGCACAAGGAGAGCTAACGGGATTGTTGATAATAAAAAAATATTTTGAAGGTCATGGTCTTAAGAAAGATAAAATCATAATACCGGATTCTTCTCATGGTACTAACCCCGCTTCTGCTAAAATGGCTGGTTTTTCTATTATTGAATTAAAGTCAAATAAAGAAGGAGAAATTCCACTTGATCATCTCGAATTCGCTATGCAAGAAGGAGATGTTGCAGGAATAATGTTAACCAATCCAAATACTTTAGGTCTATTTGAACGTCAAATCACGGAAATTACTCGAATTGTACATGAAAAGGAGGGATTATGTTATTACGATGGAGCAAACTTAAACCCAATGCTGGGTATTTGTCGACCTGGAGATATGGGTTTTGATATCGTTCATTTGAACTTACATAAGACATTTGCAACTCCACATGGGGGAGGCGGGCCAGGCTCAGGACCGGTTGGCGTTAAACAGGAACTCGTTGCTTACCTCCCTGAACCTTGTATCGTTTCAAAAGATAATTTTTTTTCTTTTCGAGATTATTCTGAAAAAAGCATTGGTAGGATGAAATGTTTTTGGGGAAATTTTGGAGTTTTAGTAAAAGCTCATGCTTACATTAATGCTTTAGGAGCAGAAGGATTACGCCGTGCTGGACAATCAGCAGTTTTAAACGCCAATTATTTACGTATTCTTTTAAAGGAAAAGTATTACCTCCCATATGACCGCATGTGTCAGCATGAGTTTGTCTTATCAGATAAAAACTTACCAAATGAGATTACAACTGAAGATATAGCAAAACGCATTCTTGACTACGGATTACACGCTCCAACTATTTATTTTCCATTGATCGTGAGTGGAGCAATGATGATTGAACCTACTGAAACGGAATCAAAAGCCTCTCTGGATAAATTCGTAGAAGTATTAATAAAAATTCATGAAGAAGCAGAAAATAATCCCGAAATTGTAAAAAATGCGCCCCTTAATACGTTAGTTAAGCGTCTAGATGCCGTCCTTGCCGCTCGAAAACCGATTTTACATGATTAATCTAATGTGATTTAAACTCTTTAAATTAGTTTTCAAGATAAAATCCCGATCTCTCTCGTCTTGCGATTAGTTTATCTAAAAATATTAAAGATGTACGCATTGTAAAAATTGGCGATATTGACGAACAAGCAGATGAAGGGACACATGTTAAAAGTCTAAAGGAGATTGGTAAGATTGGATTTTTAAGAACTGATAATAAAGGAAAAAATAATAGAAGATTATATTTTATTCTTAAAGAGTAAATCTTAAGGAAGACTAAGCTGTTCAAATCGGGATTGAAAAAATCTTAAGTATTCCGGTTCAAAAACCATTTTTAATCCCGGGATCGTATCTCTTTTTTCGTAAAGATTGATAATTGATTCTGCAGTGTATTTCATGTGAGTATTGGTGTATACCCTACGAGGAATCGTAAGACGAACTAATTCAAGCTTAGGAAAGATGTTTTCACCCGTGTTCTTGTCTCTTCCTTTTGAGATTGCACCACGCTCCATGGTTCTTATACCTGAAGCTTCATATATTGCCGCCGAAAGAGTTTGAGCAGGCCATTGTTCTCGTGGGAGGTGTGGTAAAAATTTTAAGGCATTAACGAAAACTGCGTGGCCTCCAATGGGTTTTACTATTGGAACATTTCCTTCGTTTAATAATTCTCCTAAATATCGTACTTGGTTAATTCTATATTTGAGATATTCATATTGAGCACCTTCCCGTAAACCTCGAGCGACAGCCTCCATATCACGCCCAGCCATCCCTCCATAGGAATGAAGACCTTCGTAAATAACAACTAAACCACGAGTTTTTTCAAATATTTCTTTATCGTGTGTCGCAAGAAATCCACCGATGTTAACTAAACAGTCTTTTTTAGAACTATAAATGCACCCATCTGAATAACTCATCATTTCTCTAAGAATGTCTACAATTGAAGTATCTTCGTACCCTTTCTCGTGTTCTCTTATAAAGTACGCATTTTCACTTGAACGAGTAGCGTCAAAAATCACCTTGAGCTTGAATTGATTGCAGAGATCTCGCACTTCTCTCAAATTTTGCATGGAAACTGGCTGACCTCCCGCCATGTTCACGTCCATTTCAACATTTACGAACGCGATTTTCTCAGTTCCTTTTTCTTGAATGAGATTCTCCAATTTTTTCAAATCTACATTTCCTTTAAATGGATGTTCATTTTCAGGATCGTGCGCCTCGTCAATGATTACATCGATCATTAAACCACCTGCTAATTCCACGTGTGCTTTTGATGTCGTAAAATACATGTTTCTCGGGACATATTGACCCTCTTTTGTCAAGGTTTTATACATTAAATGTTCGGCGCCTCGTCCTTGATGGGTTGGAACAATATATTTATATCCTAAAACATCTTGTATTGCTTTTTCAAGGTTGTAAAAATTTTTACTTCCAGCGTAGGCTTCGTCTCCAAGCATCATCCCCGCCCATTGGTTGTCGCTCATTGCTGAAGTTCCGCTATCTGTAAGTAAATCAATAAAAACATCCTCGGATAAGAGTAAAAAAGTATTAAAACCAGCTTCTCTAATCGCTTCCTTTCTTCTTATTTCGCTTGGGATATTTACAGGTTCAATTACTTTAATTTTAAAAGGTTCTATAGGTTCATTAATAAGCTATCATCTTTTTATATTTTTATGTGTTATGATAAATTATTCTTCCCGATTTTAAAAGATTTCCTCTATATTTTCCCGCAGAGTTCCCGCAAATCTATTAATTTCTTTTTAGCTCAAATTGGCAGATCGTGTTTAATTTATTATTAATTAAAGTTCAATTAAAGTCGCCTATGATGCTTTTGCATGTAATTTACCTTTACTTTTCTTTTTATTATTTCTTTTGTATTTTCGTGATAAATGTCCATATTATTAAGGAACGGATCCGTTTCAAATACGGGCATTTTATCGCCTCTTTTTAACTTCTTCTAAAGCCAATTCCTCAGCTCTTTTTTTAAGTTGATTAGTAGTTTCTTCCCAGCTATATTTCCCGCATAAAAATTCTATTGGATCACTACTTAACGGGATTATAGCTATATGATCTCCGGCATCAAATTCAATTACTTCTTGTCCGGGTTTAATGCCAAATCTTTCCCTCAACTTTTTTTTAATTACAATCTCTCCATGTGAGCCAACTCTTACATTATTCATTTTAATTCCTCCGAGTGTTTTTTTTTCTTCTCTATAATAATAAATTTTTATCCTTAATTTTACTTTTTTCGGAATTTTGCTAAATTATATGAAAGAATCGTATTTGCTTTATTAAAGGAGATTTTTAATAAGAATGTCAATGATATTATATTATATAGGACTTTAAACGAAAAGAAAAATAAAATACCATGAAAGAAATAAAAATTCTTCAAATTGACAATCGAGGTCGCATTTTAATCCCACAGTCTCTTCGAAAATTAGTTGGATTTTCTAAAGAATCGAAATTAATGGTAATAGCAGATTCAGAGTTAAACGAACTTAAAATAACAGCGATAGGATTAGCAGAAGCTGAAAAACTCATGAAGCTTAAAATTACAATGGAGGATGTTCCTGGAGCACTTGGAAAATTTGCTTCCGCCTTAGGAGAATTAAAGGTTTCGATAATACATAGTGAAGGGTCAATTCTTGAAAAAGATAAATCAGCTACTTATATAGCAATTGTTCAAAGTCTTAAACATGACTTTAAAGCGTTAAAATTTTTTTTAATTAATAAAAGAGCGGCTCTTGACGTGGAAATGCTTCCATTAGATTGAATTCTATAAAAACATCATTTAAATACCTTCTACTTAAAAATAAATCAAATTCTTAAATAAAAAAAAATTTAAAACTTACAAGTGTATGTTATAAATTAATCAAAAATATAAAATAAAAATACAAGTGATTAATAAATGAGTAAGTCTAAGGAAATTATTATTCCTGATGAAATTAAAGGTTATACTCAAGTTAGACTTGATGTCAATTTAACAGACGATACTATAGAAAAATCGGAATTATCTAGAGAATTTTGTCGGGATTGGATTGGTGGGTACGGATTTTAGTTCGCAATTAGCGAATTAACTGGATTTGGCGCAAAGGTTCTTTGGGACGAATTAAAACCGGGTATTGATCCACTAGGACCAGAAAATATATTTATTTACGCACACGGTCCTTTTCCAACAACTATTTTACCTACTAGTTCTAAATATGGCGTATTTGCAAAATCTCCATTAACAGGATTTTTTGGCATGGCTATATCTTCTGGTTCCGTTGGTGCTCAAGCTCGTCGTGCTGGAATTAACATGATCGTTTGTAAAGGGAAATCACCAGAACCGGTTTACTTGGTCATCGATGATGACGACTATTATTTAGTACCATGTGAAAAAACTCTATGGGGAAAAGGAAATTTCGAAACGGAAGAATTATTAAGAGAAGAGTTTCAAGATACTAGATTAGCAGTCATGTCGATTGGACCTGGAGGAGAACGGATGTCAAGGATGGGATGCATTACAAACGATAGAAATAGACAAGCTGGAAGAACTGGAATGGGTGCCGTCATGGGTTCCAAAAACTTAAAAGCTATTTGTTTTAGAGGAACAAAAGGCACTAAAGTAGCTTATCCCGTTGAGTTTTATAAAAAGGCTAAAAAATTGATTAAAATCGCTAACGGTCCAGCTACAGCTAAATATAGGGATTTAGGTACACCCGCAGGTTTAACCAGCTATAATAAACTAGGGATGATGCCCACACATAATTATCGTGAAGGTACTTGGGACAAGATTACTAATGGTGAATTTACAGGTGATACGCTTAACGAAGAATGGGTTGTAAAAAAAGTAGCTTGCTCCCAATGTAGTATTGGTTGCGATCATTTAGCTAGAGTTCCTAAAAATCACCCTGATTGGCCTAATCTCGTAGCAAGTGTAGATATTGAATTATTATATTCATTTGGAACCGCTTGCGGTAATGCTGACTGGCCATCCGTGTTTAAATGTATCACTCTATGCGATGATTTAGGAATTGACGCAATATCGGGAGGAGTTACGGCGGCAATGGCTTGTGATTTATTTGACTTAGGACTCATAACTAAAAAAGACCTAGGGTACGATTTACCTTTTGGATCATCCAAGAATTTAGTAAGATTTACAGAAGAAATGATTCTAGGAAAAGGTTTCGCAGGAGAATTTTTTGGCGATGGTAGTAAACAAGCAGGAATTAGATTAGAAGAAAAAGGCGTAAAAAACGCAGGTTATCATGGAATGCATATTAAAGGATTGGAAATGCCTGCTTTTGACATTCTTGGCATGAATTCTTTTGCGGTAGGAGAAAGCGTATCTATAAGAGGAGCATGTCACCTCCGAAATGGAGCCTATGGACTTGATGCTAAGGGAACGTTCGATAGATTCGGATACGATAAAGGCCTTGAACGAGGGAAGGCGATCAAAATTGTTGAAGATATTTACGCTCTTATTGATTCCTATATAATTTGTAAATTTACTCGTGGAATCTATGAAAACGATGCGGAAATGGTAAAAGTGTACGAACTTGTTACAGGTATCCCACATACTGAAGAGTCCATGCTATTGAGAGGTGAAGCCATATTAAACCTTTCTAAATGCTTCAATATTAGAGAGAAATGGACGAGAGCAGACGACCATCCACCTGAAAGATTCTTTAAAGAAGCACATACTAAAGGACCTGCTAAAGGCGTAACTTTAAAAGAAGCCGGATATCAAAAACTACTAAGTGGATATTACGAAGCGAGAGGATGGAACAAGGAAACGGGCATTCCAACTGATGATACCTTGAAGAAATTAGGATTAGATTTTGTAATTGGAAATTTAAAACCAACAGGAGGTAAGAAAAAATAAATGTCAACCAAGAAAAAGAAAATCCATCAGTTCATCGTAATAGATCCTGAGCTCTGCACGGGATGCGAATCTAATTGAGAATGATTGTCTCGACTAGCGCAAAACCTGTGAGAGCATTTGTTCGTTTGTCCACGATGGAGAGTTTAACCCGATCAATACTAGAATTCATAGAGTTCGAATAGAACCGATCTTCAATATCGCTCTTAGCTGCCAAAAGTGCGAAGACGCGCCTTGTGTACGTGCATGTCCTGAGAAGGCTTTAGAAAAAGGCGAAGATGGTTCAATCGTAGTGGACGATGATAAATGTAACGGCTGCGGCTTTTGCGTGAGAGCGTGCGATTTCGGGGTAATATCATTACATTTAGACACTCAAAAAGCGCTCGTGTGCGATCTCTGTGAAGGAATGAAAGAAGAGTATATTGACCCCGAAGTTGGAAAGAGAGAACCACAATGCATTGCTGTTTGCCCGAAAGAGGCTATTTCCTTGAAAACCGTTGTTCAAATCGGCGAAGAATCGCGTATAGATGCGATAAAGCGACTTTTTGCGGATCAATTTTAGTGTTTAAAATTATAAAATTTTTTTTTATTTATTTACTTTTTTTATTGTTATATTCCATATGTGTTTGTTAGGCTTTCATATCATGAATTTATTTCAATAAATGTCTGGTTGATGCATATTTGTAATGACAGATAGATATGGTGGAAACATTAACAAAATCGAAAAAGATGGAAAATTAATGATTGATATCATTATGGCCTTTAATCGCGATGGTATTCTGGATATAGACGAAATTTATTCGAGAAATGATAAAACAGGTCAATTTAAATTAGGTGGTCATGATCACTATCATGTTGAAATCACGGGTTATTCTACTCTTTTCAGGCCAAAACAAAAAATTTGGAAATATTTATGGAAGACCCCTCATGCTTGGACTTCTGGCGGTGGTTCAAGTGATCTTTCAGATCATATTTCAAAAATTCTTCTTATTTTTTTATGAATTTAATTTGAAACATAATATATTGCATTAATTGCTTATTATTTGGATACTTTTAAAAGAAAATTAGAGATATTAAAGTAGAAAAACAAATTATTGAAGGTTTCCGTGGAAATCAAAGAATCACGGATGTGTCAACTGAAATATTTGAATTTAAGATATTTAATGCTAATTTTAAATTAAAAATTGGCTTTACTTATTCATATTTATTTTATTATCAATATATTATAAATAATAGAAAAAATAAAAAAAAAAATAGAGAGAATTCATGATAGTAAAGAATCTCAGAATTAAAGAATTTCGAGGAATAAAAAGTTGTAAACGTCCTATAGAACTTTCTAATTTTACTGTATTAATAGGTAGAAATAATTCTGGAAAATCAACAATATTAGAAGCTTTGTCTTTATTACCCTCTCCACAGACTTCAGAATATATTACTGGAAGGAATAAAATAGATTTTATAAGAGATCTTCATAACCAATGGAAATCACCTAAAGATAGGCCTATTAATTATAAATCACTGATTTATCAATATGCGGGCACCTCAACAATTGAATATAATAGGATTGATAATAAGGTTTATAATATCTTAATAAATGAAAGAAAAATTGATTATAATTTTAGACCAAACGATATAATGATTAAAAGTGAAGAAAAAACATCCCAGTATCCTAATTATTTGGCAAAATTCCTTCAGGTAGCCATGGAACAATCTTCAAATTCTGTTTTATTCGTACCTTTTGACACAGATTACATCAAAAAAATAGAAAAAAAAATAGATACCATAAAAGATTTAATTATAAAAAAAGGGATTCATATTAAAGTTGCTAAGAGTCTGAATAAATGTGTCGATGATGAATATAGTGAAATATTATTTGGAGAACCAATGCGTATTAGAAAGATCCTTCTTGATAATTTTACTTATGTAAGGATAAATGATCTTGGATCAGGTGCAGAAAAATTAGTAAAAATTATGGCGTTGATTGAAGCAATTAATCCAAAGTTAATATTAATTGATGATTTTGAAGCAGGACTTCACCCAACTATGATAGATATATTTCTAGAATGGTTAATAGAGATAGATAGTCAAGTTGTAATATCAACTCATAGTATAGATATATTATATAAATTGACAGATATAGAAGCAAAAGATAGTGATGTTTTGTTTTTAAAAAAATCTAATGATGATATTTTAGACTATAATATTTTAAAACTTGATGAAATTGAAGATCTTTTGAATGCAAATTTAGATCCACGGAGATTTAATTTTTAATAATTTATTGTGATATCTATGAAACTAGTGGATGATCAGAAAGGATATGAAACCAAACATGTAATTATCAATGGGGATGGAACATATCCGGACAAGTTGATATTGAAAATAATATGTGAAAAATATAATGGAGATAATAAAATCATATCATATCCTCGTACTGGAAAAAAAAGACAGGCAGGCTTAAGTGCGCTTAATTCTATAAAAACACTTCTTGATCGAGGATTTTACAACTTTATTTTTATTGTTGATGGGGAACATATAGAGGTGGAACCAAAGAGCGAAATAAAAAAAATATTAGATTCAATCGGCGTAGATAGTGAAAAAGAAATCATTCTCCACCAAGATGCTTTTTTGATGAAATGTCGATCTGGACATCATAATATATATTTATATTGTATTATCTCAGGTCCAGACACTTTTATTGAAGAAGAAGTAAAAAAATTTATCGAACTTAAGTTAAATATTAAAATTAAAGTTTCAGTAGGAAAGAAAGACTCCAATTGGAAACATGAGATGAAAAGGGAAATAGAAAGAATTCTTAAAGAAAAAAACCAAAAACTTAAAAGACTACTTGAAGAAGCAGGAAGAAATATACTTGAAGAGTCTTTCCCAAATATATGTGCAGTTTTAAAAGAAGTTGAGAAAGATTTTGAACGAATAAATCAATAAAAATGAATAGGATTATCTCAATTAACCTTCAAAAATTTGCTGACTTTATAGATATAATAATAAAAGAAAATAAAATTTCTTTTTTTTTTTAATTTGTAAGGATAATGATAACGATTGATTTTTAATAATAAGAACTATTTTATTAGGTAATATTTAATTTTCAAAATTTTATTTAAAATAATGAAAATAATTTTTCATCAACATGGGAGGATAAGTTAAAAAAAAGGTGAACAATTTGTCTGAAAATCAGACCAATAATGAATCTAAAGTTGG
>JAUWRB010000075.1 GCA_030610785.1 Promethearchaeota archaeon
AAGAAAATATGTATAAAGTTATATAAATTTTAAAAAATAAAATATAAAACAAATAAACCTTAAAAAAAATGTGAAATTTATAAATAAATATGTATCGTTAGAAGAAATAATACAATTATTGCAGGCAACTGATATTTATATATCATCTTCTTTGAATCCTAATCAAATTGTAAGTGGAACATTAGCATATGCGATGTCATGCGGAAGAGTTGTTATATCCACGCCTTTCTTTCATGCTAAAGATAGTATTACTCCTGATAGGGGGTTACTTGTTGAATTTAATGATTCCAAATCATACACTAAAGCTATAATAAAAATTCTTTCAGAGCCGAACTTGAAAGAAAGAATGGAAAAAAACATCTATTCTTACACGAGGCATACAATATGGCCAAATGTGGCATTAAAATATTTCATTCTGTTTAAAAAGATCATTGGCGAACTTGATAGTATTGGAATATCATTTCCTGTCATTTCCTAGGAAAAAATTCTTTGAATCAAGTGATCTATGATGAAACTACAGGTGGTTGTTATGATGGTATCGGGGAATTTTCAATAAATCTGAACCAAGGCGCGGAATCATCTATTTCATACCTACTTGCAAGACTCACTTTCGAAGAATTTGAAAGAAGCTAGAAAATAGCCACCATAATAATAACAACATTTAATCATATTTAGAACGCTTAAACAATTCAAATCATTAATTGAAAATTTATTTAGAGCTAAAAATAAATATTAAAGGTATTGTCTCATACTATCTGAATTGGGGATAATCTATGTTTAATCTCTGAATTGAGAAATAGCAAAAGAATTGAGTTTAAAAAGGATTTTAGGGAAAAAAAGCAGAAAAAAATTCGTTAGAGTATAATTTGGCTGTAATATATTTATTTTTAATATTTCTGAGATGAAAGGGCTTGAAACTTTTAGTAATCTGAGAAAATTTAGTATACATAATAATAATTTAACTAAATATATGATTGAAATCTCTGAATTTCCACAAAAATCGGTGGAATATTGTTGTAAAATGAATAATAAAATTTTTTTATATCAAAATTTTAGATGCTACCTATGTTCCTTTTCAAAAATAATTATGAGAAATTACTATAATCCTTTTTAGATTATGTGAGAAAGCGAGACTCCTTGTTATTTTTCTTCGGTATCGAATCTTTTTTCTAACACGATAAGAACCGGCTTAAATCCAATTTTTCCAATTACATTTATTATTTTTTTATCAACATTATAACCCATGTTAATGCGAATTGATTCGCAGCCCCACGATTCTAAGATTTGTATTGCTCTTTCTGCAAGGATTTTACCGACGTGTTTTCCGATGTATTCTTTTTTAGTTGACCAATTATCGAGATATCCGATATATTTTCCTAAACTATTTCTGACGGCCTCAAGCATTCCCATGGCCACAACTTCCCCCGTAGCTTTAACTTCGCCAATTAAGGTAATCCGTTTTAAATTAGGTTTAAATTGTCTTAATCCTGAAGATTGTCTCCATTGTTCTTCTTTTAAACCGATATCGTATTTCTCGTTGAGTTCTTTTAATATTTCTAAAGTTGCCTCATAATCAGAGGTTCTATAATTTCTAATTATTATTTCATCTTCATTTTTAATTTTTTCTGCCATGGAATTATCCTCTTTTATTTAATTTTAAATTTATTTGAGAAAATTTAAATCTATTTTTTTAGATAATAATTTTTTTTTATTTTTTTCTTCGATAATAAAAAATAAATATTCGTTGATATGTGGAATTATTGGGCTTATAAACAAGAGTTCTTCGTCTTTAAACCATGTATCAACTACTTGATTCATTAATTCTTTTTCAAAAAAATCTTTCACATGAGTAATTATGATTCTTAAATCTTTATATTCTTTATCGTTATTTTTTTTAACCAGGATTTCAAGTTCTTGACTATCATCGATAACGGTAATATCTGTTATATTAAATGGTGTTTTAAGCGTTAAATCGGGGTCGGATTTTTTACTTGGATCAAACATTTTAATAGAAGAAAATGTTTCCAATGCTTCTTCTCCGCTAATATGGGAAAAATCCATTCCTTTTAAATAAAGAAACGAAATTGCTTTTTGTTTCTTTATAGACGATGCATCTGCTTGTTTTATTACTTTAGAAAAATAATTATTACCAATATTTCTTATTAATTTTATTAAATCTGTTTTTATTACTTTACCCTTTTCGATATTTTTCTTTATTTTCGGGGTTTTTATTATTTCTTCGTTAGCAATTTCAGCAATAATAAGCTCAGTAAATTTTTCTTCAAAATTACTTCGAATTTCATTGGTTAAGTTTCGAATGAGATCGTCTCCAAATATATCAAGGTCAGTTGGTAAAGATAATATGATAACAATTGTTTCCGGCGTCTCTTCTTCAAGACCAGCTCTTCTTTTTTTCCTTTTTGATTTTGTTAAAAACTTCTTAGCCATGAACGTGTGTTTTTTATATTCTAAATCTATATGATCCAAAGCACCTTGTTCTTGAACGTCCAAAAACCATATTGGATGATACTTGATTGGTCTCATGAATTTTCTATTTTCAATCAATTTTTCGCTAGGATATATCAAAAGAGGAATATGACCTCGAGTTTCATCGAAAAATAAAATGTATATTTCACACATTTCTTCAAATGGATTTTTTATTTCCGAAGATTTATTATTATTTTCCGCCACTTGAAACCCGTTTGAATTTAGTTACTTACAAAAAATTTAATATCTTTATTCTAAAAGTTTAATTAATATATATATAAAAAATTTAAGAACTTTTTTATTAAAAAAAGTTATAATAAAGGATGTAAAAACATATGATAATAACGGACGTAAAAACATATTTATTAGAGTTAGATTTTAAATTAAAGATTGGTTCGATGCCGAGATTTAAAGCTTCTGGATTGTATATTAACGTCATTACAGACGAGGGAATTGATGGTTGGGCGTTATCTCATTGGAACTTAAGTAATTTAGCACAAAAACAATTCATTGACGAAGCTTTAAAAAGAATCGTGTTAAAGAAGGATCCCTTCATGGTTGAGGAAATATATCATGATCTCTATCAAAACAGCAATCGAATAATGTTTGGGATTCCACAGTCCACATCTGCAATAATGGTTGCTTGTTGGGATATAATTGGGAAGGCTACTAAACAACCAATTTATAAATTATTAGGAGGAAGAAAAAAGAAAGTTCGCTGCTATGCTTCAATGCCTCGGGGTTATTCTGCTAAAGCTGCGGTTGGTGCTGTACAAGCCGCTTTAGATTTGGGGGGTTTTAAGGCAGTTAAACTAAGAATTGGAAACGGTCCAAAGAAAGACGAGGCTTTAATAAAAGCGGTGAGAGACGCCTTTACGGATATTGATATAATGGTAGATGCTAACTCTGCTTACCACTCAGTAAACGAAGCGCTTAAAATTGCTACTATTTGCGCTAAATATGATATTGCTTGGTTAGAAGAACCTATTCCAACGGACAATCTTAATGGCTTGGCAAAAATAAGAGAAAAATCACCCGTGGAAATTGCGGGAGGTGAAAACGATATGGGTATCTATCGTTTCGAAGATATTCTCTCTAAAGAATGTTTTGATATCATACAACCAGACACGACTCGTAGTGGAGGTTATTTACAATTAAAGAAAATTGATGCCATGGCGGAAGTTAAAGGCGTACGCTGCATACCCCATATATTTGGATTCGGTCACACGGATTTATGTGCTGTTGCATGATCCGGGCTAAATTTTGGCAGCAAACCTCCACTTTATAATGTCTACTCGATGCGATTGGTGCGAATTTCCCTTCATCCCTGATGAATACCAGCTTCTTGAGGAGCCGATAAAGGCTGTGAAAGGAATGGTATCCGCGTTAGATAAACCTGGATTAGGTGTGGAGATAAATAAGCAAATGTTCGAGGAAAATGTTATCAAACCATAATCTAATTAATTTTATTAACTTTTTTTTTCTAGTTTTCTTTTTATGCTTAAAGAATTTAACAAATAGATACTTAAGAAAAATAATTTTTTTGATTAAATATTTTTAAAATATTGAAGTTCTTTATTTCTAAGGTCTATGAGTCTTTCTTTGTAATTATCAGACTTTTTTTTCAATTCCCCAAGTTCAAAATCTGTGTCTGATAAAAGAGCTTTTTTCATTAATTTAAAACTGTTTCTAAATTGATACTGAATACTTTTCTCTATTCTACTTAATGGTGTAATATTATAAATTGTTGGAATCAATCCAAGAAATTCTAAATATTGAGAATAATCTATGAATTTAATGTTTTTTTTGTAAAGAACATTTGTCAATGAATTCATTCCACTGTATAGTTCGCTTATAATCGTATCATTGTTTTCTTCCTCTAACAGAAGAACTATTATAAGTAATCTGTCAGTTGCTTGATAATTTTTATAAAATTTTGTCTTAATAGCTTTAAGACTTGTTGAAAGTGTAAAATCAATGCATACTAACCTTATTTTTTTATCTATAGAAATAATTATTTTTTGATTTTTTTCGATTGAATCTTTGAAATTATTTTCTCTCAATATTGCTATGTCCACAGCAAAACCCCGATTTGGAGTAGTATTAAATTCATTAATTGCATAACATTTCTTATTCTTTATAAAAGTTAATGTTAGGTATTCTAATATAAGATGAATTAAATTACCCACAGCGGTATATCTATCTCCACATAATGTACACCAATACCCACTCTGAATGTAATGATATTGAGAAATCCATGGAGGGTGAGTAGGATTCCCACAGTATACCTCTAAAGGAATTATTGCAGGAGTCAAGTCGTATTCCGATTTTAGCTCCTCGAATTCTTTTTCATCCGAGGGATTTATTAAGACACCAGATCTACCCGTTTTTCTCAATCCGACAATCTCAAGCAACTCCTTGATGTCATATAATGTTATTGTATATCCCGTGCAGTATTTACATTTTCCACCATATAAAATCGTATCAAATCTTACCTGATATTCAAGATGATTAGGATTTCCACAATGTACAGTAATATAAATCCTATGAGTTCCCCCTTTAGTCTGCCTTTTAAGAATTTCATATTGCCTCTCGTCTGAGGGAGATATTAAAAAAAATCCTTTGTTATTAACAATTTCTAAGACATCATTGAACGAGTATTCTCGATAAGGATGAGGAAGCCAATTTGATATATCTAATCCCATGACTACATTCAGCAGAGGAATAAATTCAATTATATATCTTCTCACAGTTCGCTCGGTCTTTTCAGTTAATAACTGTATCTCTTTAGATAAAGAAGTATAACAACTACATTTGAGAAGAGCAAAAACAACGACTTTTAAACAAATTTTAGCCCTAGAAATATATGTCCTGGATTTAGGGATTTTTGAAGTCGTTAAAATAATATTAAAAGTATTATCCTGTAATAAGGTAGAAATCAACGGATTTTTATCTGTTACTTTTTTCCTCAATTTTTTAATGTAAATAATAAGAGTTCGGCAAAATTTTTCAATAAAAAGTGGAGTAAAATCTGGATGCGTGTATGGAAGCAAATCCGCTTTTTTTAATATATCGGAATATTTGAATTGCTTATTTCTTTCAACTGCATAAATAAACTGCTGATATCCGTTTTCAATTAAATGTATTTTAGTGGGGCCCTGTCTAGAAGCCAATAATAATTTATTCCTAAGCCCAGAATCGAGAATTTCATTTAAAAAACGAGCATTCTCACTGAGAGTATCAAAAATTTGAGAACGATTCTGAACATTTTTTAGAATTTTTAAATCTAGAATTATTATTATTTTTTCAATTGTTTCGGGGTGTAAATGAGTGATTGTTGATATTTGATTTCTAATGTATGGAGGATTTCGTGTCATTAGAAAAATTGCTAAGGAATACTTCTTAACTTTTTCTATTTGTTTTTCAGTAAGATTATCTAATAAGATAGTATTATTATAAAGGTAAGTAATTACATTTTCTATCAAAAAATTGTAAAAATTCTCACTCATACCCATTTCTCGATTAATATGGGAAATATTTTCATTATTATTAACATACCTGTAAATTTCTTTAAAAATTTTTATTTGATAGGATGACCAACTCTCTTGTGACATTAAAATCCCAAATTCAATTAATATTTTATCATTATCTTCTTTCATAACCTCTTTATTAAATCTAACTAATTTTTTCATTTCATTTTTTAATTTATTTAGGACTATTTAACTCCATTAAAATACAATTTATAAGCACCAATCTTTTTAGTTATAACCTTTTCTTCATTCACCAAGTCCCTAATATATTTACTTACAGTAATCCTAGATGTATTTATACCATTGGATATATCTGTTATAGTCAAACCCGAAGGAAAATCTAATTTTTTTTAATATTAAAAGCTTTCTGCTTAGAATAATAAGTAAACATAATATTTAAAACCAAAAAACCTAATAAATATTTAATATGGATGAAATAAAAAAGATTGTTGATGAATTGGGAATTATTGCACTAGAGTCTAACATAAAAATTGCTGGAGTCGCAGTTGTGTCTGATTCGGGAAATATTGTTTTTCAGACAGACAATTGGGATCTAACCAATCAAACAAACATTATATTGAATGTTATTAAAGGAGACCGCTCTTTTGTTTTAAATAATGGAGAATTTTCGGTTGTTGAAACTACTACTGAAGGAATTATTGGAACCAACAATAGTGGGATGGGGCATGTAATATTTGCACCATTTCAAGGAGGCGTGCTTGTATCATATGCCATGCCTCAAGCAGATCCACCCAAAGCATTAGCTTTTCTTAAAACTTTTGCGATGAGATTGAATGGGAAGGTATAATTGAAAATTATAGATTTATTCATCCTTTGCAAAATAGAGCAATTTCAGTAAGAGAGGCGGCGCGATTACAGTCGTTTCCCGATAGATACAGGTTCCTTGGAAACATTAAAGATAAATACAAACAAGTTGGGAACGCAGTTCCTCCATTAATGTCTCTTGCAATAGCAAAGGCAGTAAAAAATATAGTTTTTTAAAATAAATAAAGGCTTTTCGAGATAATTGAAAAAATCTTTCATATGAAATGAATAGATATATTCATGCTATATAATTGTTAAAGGCTTTATTAATCTGATCTATCAATTGTTTTATTGTAAAGGGTTTATCTTGAAAGCAAAATGCTCCAATAGATAAGGCTTCTTCTTTAACACTATTATCGGCACTTATAAATATAATTTTTGTGTTGCCATCAATTTGTAATATTTCTTTTGATGCTTCAATTCCATTCTTTTCGGGCATTCGATAATCCATTATAATTACTTTAGGTTTGTCTAAAAACGATTTGAACATGGAAATGGCTTCATTTCCGTTGTTAGCAATACCTGCTATTTCAAAACCGTTAAAATTTAATATTTTTTCGTAAAAGAATTGAAGAGAAGGTTCATCGTCAACAACGAATACTTTTTTTATTTTAATCAACCTCTGGAATTAATAAAATAAATTTACTTCCTATTGAATGGTCTCCGTTAATTCTATCTTCTACCCATATATCTCCGTTATAAGTTTCGATAATTCCTTTCACGAGCGATAATCCTAAGCCCATGCTATGAACGCTTTTTTCTTCGCTGAACCCTCTTTTAAAGATTATTTCTTTACGAGTATCACTCACTCCAATGCCATTATCCAGAAATTCAAATTTAAGATAATTCGTGCCATTTTTTTGCGCTCTTGAAATCTTAATACTAATATCTATTAATAGGTTCTTGTTATGTCTTATTGCATTAATTAAAAGGTTTTCAAACACATCTACTAAAAAATCGTTGGCTCGAATAAAAAGTTTTTCATCATCGCTAGAATCGACTAAAATGGTAATATTTTTGTCTTTATAGGATTTCTTCACGAGTGAAATCGTATTTTTTAAAATACTAAGAAATTCAATTTTTTTCAGATTTTTTCTAGCATCTTCAAGTTGAGAGAGTTTTCGCACATTTGAGATTAAATTTGTTGCTCTAATGACTTGCTCTTTAATAATTTTAATATTTATTTTTAAATTATCAAGGTTCTCTGGGTCTTCGAGAATTAATTCGCTAAGTTCCATTCCCGAATAAATACTTTGTAATATATTAGTAGTATCGTGAGCGAATAAGTCTTTATAGAATTCTGCCTTATTATACGCCTCTCGGTATCTCTTTTCAGATTTTATTAATTCATTTTCAACTATAGTTCGCTTTTCTTCAAGTTCGATATTATATAGAGCAAAACTAATATCATTTGCGACTTCATTAAATAATTCTTGCTCTTCTCTTGAATTAACCATTTCTTTTGGAATAGACACCGTTAACCAACCAAAAAATGTCTCTTCATGTTCTAAGCGAACAATCATTATTGCTGCGCTCTCACAAATTTTAAATAAAGAACATGTTCTACAATATAACCGTGGGTTTTCCATTATAAAAACATCAGATTGTGCCATCATTTCTCTCCGGCATTCTGGAAATTCGTTTTTTTTTAAAATGTCTATAAAAAAATTGAATTTTTCACCTATTCCTGCTTCAGAAGCTAATATAAAATTTTCAGATTTATCAATTAAGACAATCCAAGCGCTTAAATAGCCACGTGTTTCAATTAAATTCTTGCACGCTTTCTGAATCAACTTTTCGCGGTTTTTTTCTTTTATTATTAGTTGATTTACATTTCTAATTGCTTTTAAAACGGCATTTATATGTCTTATTTTTTCCTCCGCTTTTTTACGTTCAGTGATATTTATTCCCATTCCTCCAAGATAAGGAATATTACCTATCATTATCCGTAATCCTGTAAAAAAATGAGGTGTTTTTTTACCACTTTTTGATATAAAATCCGCTTCTGCGCTAGATTTACCTTTAATAAAAACTTCTTGAATCCTTTCAGCCATAATTCTCTTGTCTTCTTCCCAAAAGAAATCAAGCATGTCTTTTTTTAATATTTCTTTAGCAGAATATTCGGAGATTTCTTCAAAATTATTATTCCATCGCAGTATTTTACCCTTTTTGTCTAAAAAATAAAATACTCCTGGTAAACTATCTATTATTGATTCAGAAAATCTTTTAGCTTTCTTTAACTCCTCCTCCGCCTTCTTGCGCTCTGTATTGTCTCGTAAAACTTCTATTATAGCCGGTTGTCCCCCGTAATTTTCAATCTGCGAGGTAATGATGTCGAAAACTTTTATCTCATTAATTAATGGTGTTTTTATGCTTTGCTCAAAACGAACTAAGCATGCATCGCTTTTAGTCAATTCATTCATGGGACAATTCTCGCACGGGCGATCAAGTCCTTTAATTGTTTTAAAACATTCTTCTCCTTCAATGTCTGTCTCAAATAGTTCATTTGCGCTTCTGTTTTTAAATAAAACTTTATAATTTTTTGATATTACAAAAACAATGTCTTTAAGATTTGAAAATACGCTATTTAATTGATTATAAGAGAGCTTAAGTAGTTCTTTTGAATATTCTAATTCCTTAGTCCTTTCCTTTACCTTATATTCTAATTCATTTATCATGTTTGATATTTTTTCGCTTAAGAATACAATAAACAGACCTACCACCATAATAATAAACATTCGAAGAAAATTATCTATAATTACAACTTTAGGGTTAAAAAAAGCTGGAAAAAAGACTAAAAGAACTATAATAGGAATTGATAATAAAAGACCTTTTTTTTTCCACCAAAAACACGCCAGTATCATTGGAAAATAAAATAAATGGGAGTAAATAATATCAATTTCAAGAATAAAATGAATATACCAGGTTAAAACACCTAAAATGATATAAATAATGCTTATTATTAGAATTTTATATTTTTCTTTTAGGGATTTATTTCTTACTCTAATTATTATTCTCCTTTCTATGATTTATTCGCGGATTATCATTATCTATTAATTATAATAAAGTAAGTTCTATTTAATTTCTTAGAAAATTTTAAATTGCAACCTTATATTTTTTTTATACTGTATCTAATTACAAAAATGCTAATTATTTTTTTATTACATTATAACATTTACTGCTTTTTTATAGACTTAAAACTTATTTATCATTCAAAAATTTAAATAGAATTAAATACTTAGATTTTTACAATACTCATATAAAAATTAATATTAAAAATATTTATTTCCATTATTCGGTTGAAAAAATATGGCATTACAAGATTTAAATCAATTAGAAATGTTAGAAGGGGTTTTTGGTCTAGTTTGGGTATTAATTGCTATTATAGTTGGATTAAGAATTATTTTAAAGGCTGTTTCTTTAAAAAGAAAAGAACTCGTTACAGTAGGACTTACTTATATTTTTGCGTGTTCTGCTTGGTGGGGTGTCGCATTTCAATTTATATCGTATGGTTTTTTTGATTTTAAATTAGATACGTTATCATATCTATTTGTCGCAAATGTTTTCATACCAATTGGTCTATTTTGTTGGGTATATTCTTTTTGCGATATAATGAACCCGAACTTAAAAAAGAACTTTTTAATAGTTATCACGATAATTTGCTTTTGTTGGGAAATATTTCTCATGTACTTTCTATTTACTAATATTGAAATTGTCGGGGTGTTAGAAGGTGTCTTCGATTTAAAGCACGCAATATCATCATTATTTTTTATAATTTTAGCAATATTAACATTTCTAATTACAGGCGTTATTTTTTCTTTAAAATCAATGAAAATAGATGATATTGAAATTAAATGGAAAGGTAGATTTTTGTTAATTGCTTGGATTTCTTTTACAATTGGTGCTGTTTTCGACGCAGCAATTACGTTGAATGCAATAACGCTTATAATCGTTCGAATAATATTAATATCAAGTGCTATTGAATATTATTTAGGATTCTTTTTACCAAAAAGCTTTACTGAAAAATTAAAAAATAAATCAGAGTCATCAAAATAGTTAATAACTAAATTACAAGTGATTATAAATGGAAAAAATTGTTCAAGATTTCTGGATTATTACCGAATCTGGTATAGATATTTGTCATCGAGTGTACGATCCAAAATTAGAAAGTCAGCTTTTTTCGATGCTCATGAGTGCGTTGGATTCATTCGCTAAAGAGTTAATGGAAGAGGGTCTAACTAATTTTGAATTAAGTAATAAACGCTTTAGCTTAGTGAAAAAAAATAACTTATTATTTATTGCAAGTTCTAAAAAAAAAATTAAGGAAAAAAAAGTACTCATTGAATTGAATTACATTATTGAAAAATTTTTCAATTTATATCCTAAAGAGATTTTTAATAATTGGGATGGCAATATAGACATGTTTTTTGGTTTTGAAAAAGAAATAGAAGAAACTTTAGAAAATCGCGTGGAGAAATTTTGGGTTGGATTTTGAGCCTAAAATAATCTAATAAAATTAATAAAAATAACAAATTTTAAAAACCCCTTAAAATGAGACCTCCTTTTTGTAGAATATGTGATAAAAAATTAGTTGATATGGAAAATGGGGGATTAATTTATTTTAAAAAAAGATCATCCGATAAAAAATGGGATAAAAAAATGAAAAAAAAAAGGATGAATGGACACCCACCTTATGCAGACTGGTTTTGTAATAACCATTACCAAAAAGCTAATGAATTAAAACATTTAACAATCGACAAGGTCATGGAAGCTCTAAAAGGAATTTAATAACTTTTTTATTATTAGAATTTTTTTTTAACACGATCTTAAATTAATCAAGATTGGAAAACATAATTAAGAAAAATAAAATTGTTTGTTCTCTCTGACAGTGGTCTGCTCCTATTTAGCTGGCATTCAAAAGAAATAAAACAAGATTTAAAAAAAGACGATGATTTACTAATGGGTTTTCTAACAGCAATTAATACCTTCGCTACTTTAGAAAGAGGAGAAGATATAAAATCACTTAAATTAAAAGAAACAACCATCATCTTCGAAAAATTTGAGCAAATACCTCTTTTTTAAATTAAAAATTAAGTAAAATTGATATTTTCGCCTATTAACATCCACATTGTATGATATTCTGTATCTTTAGAATAGTTTTTGTGAAAATATTCAAATAGGTCAACAATATTTAAAAATTTAAAATCCTCCCGAAGCTCCTCTTCTGAACAGAAATGAATGAAGTACTCACTTTGAAATGAATTTGGATCATCTTTTACTGATACGCCTTTCCCATAATATTGCTTATCATTTGAGGAAAGTGTACTCAAGAATAAAAAACCAGGTGATTTTAAAATATTTTTGATTTTAAGAACAAACGCGTTCCTATCAGCTATATTGAAGAAATGGTACACACCAGAAAAGTAAATTATATTATATTGAGTATCATCTAAATCCTTCCAATCCATGCATTCAAACGTGACATTATCTTTGTTTGAATTAAGCTCAATTGCATTTTCTATAGCTTTTAATGAAATATCAATTCCTCGTATTATGAGATTATCTAAATTCAAAGATATAAAGTCGATATCGCGACCATCGCCACATCCAATATCTAGAAATGTGATTTGATTAGATTTAGTTAATTTTTTTTGAAGAAAATTTAATGCTACACTAGCAGTTTTACTAACTTTATCTTCGCCACTTGGAATTTGGTTCATATATTTACTTAATCAAAGGAGAGTTAAAAAAATATCTTTGGATATGAGTCTCCTAAACAATTGATTTACTCTTGCACAATATCATCTTCGAGTTATATCGTTTCATGTAATATTTATCCACATATATTAATAATAAAAGAACTCATTTTTTCTATCTTTTAATTTTTGAATAAAAGTGAAAATTTTTTCGCGTCTAAGAAAAATATAAAAAGTTTCTTGCTAATTTTTACCTAATAAAGAAATTTTTTGAGATGATATATTTGGAAGGAGAAAAAGATGATTTGTCAGATTATTTAGAACTCGGACAAAAAATTCCACTTAAAGGAGATTATTTGAAAGAAATGAAAGCTCAAGTTTTAAAACTACATGATGCCAAAAAAAATAAAAAAGACAATGCTTAAAAACAATTTCCTTCCTTTTATCAGAGTAAAGGGTAATAATTATGAAATTGGCAAACAAGCCGGTCATGTTTTTAAAAATC
>JAUWRB010000206.1 GCA_030610785.1 Promethearchaeota archaeon
TGAAAAGATTATAGCTCATATTTTATCTAAGTTCATTGGTAGTATTGATATTGATGATGCGATTAATTCTTCACTTAGCAATATAGGTAATTTGAGCGGAGCCAGCAGAGCTTACTTATTTATTTTTAACGATGATAATACACTAATGAATAATACTCATGAATGGTGTGTTGAAAGTGTAGACCCGCAAATCGAATTATTTCAAAATATTCCTTTATATAGAGTTCCTTGGTTGATAGATCAACTTAAAAAAGGAAATTTTATTCATATTAATGGTGTATCTGAGCTTTCCGAAAAAGCGGGGGATATTAAAGAATATTTAAAGAGTCGAGACATAAAATCACTTCTAGTTTTTCCAATATTTATAAAAAATAACCTCGCAGGATTTATAGGCTTTGACAACATAAAAGAAAAAGGAGAATGGAAAGAAGATGATTTTGTAGTTTTGGGCATATGTTCAGGGATTATAGGAAATACGCTAGAACGGAGAGAAATGGAACAAAAATTAAAGAACTCCGAGGAGAAATATAAAAATCTAAGTAACGAGATGGAATTCATTTTAGATCACATTCCAGCCTTAATATTTTTTAAAGATAAAGAAAATAATTTTATTCGCGTTAATAAATATGTCGCTGACGCTCATAATATGTCTAAAGAGGAATTAATGGGAAAAAGTTTGTTTGAATTTTATCCTAAGGAACAAGCAAATGCGTATTGGAAAGATGATTTGGATGTCATTCAAAGTGGAAAACCAAAATTAAACATAGAAGAACCTTGGGATACTGAAAAAGGCAAAAAATGGATACTGACAAGTAAAATTCCTTATATCAACGAAAAAGGAGAAAATACGGGCATAATAGGGATTTCTTTTGATATAACCAAACTCAAATTAGCAGAAAAAAAGTTTATAGAAGCAAGAGAAGAATATCAAAGTATAATTGAAAATATGAAAGAGGGTTATTACGAATTAAACTTAAAGGGAGATTATATCTTTATTAACGATGCATTTTGCGAATTATTCGGATACTCTAAAGAAGAATTACTTGGAAGAAATTATAAAAATTTTGTAGATATGGAAACCAGTAAAGAAGCTTTCAAAGTATATAACACTGTTTACAAGGAAGAAGTTGAAAAAATAAATTATCAATATAAAATTGTAAAAAAGAATGGAGAAAAAATAATAGCTGAAAGTTCCATCTATTTAAAGTACGATTCGGAAGGAAAAAGAGTCGGTTTTTACGGTCTACTTCGAGACATTACTGAAAGAATAAAAGCGGAAGAATTAAGAGAGAAATTCCGAGAACAACTAGAAAATGAAGTAAAAATGAGAACAATGGAATTAAAACAAGCACTTGAAATGCAAGAGTTATACATGGCACAAATCTTAAAAGCATCGCAATTTAAAACCAATTTTATGGCTACAATGTCCCACGAACTACGAACACCCCTGAATTCTATCATTGGGTTCTCTGAACTATTGATGGAAGAATCTTACGGTATTTTAACTAATGAACAAAAAGATTATCTCAACGATATTAGAACCTCTGCGGAAGATTTATTACACATGATAAAGCAAATCTTAGATATATCGAAGATAGAAGCGGGACAAGTAACATTAGAGCTTAAGAGGTTTCAATTGAACGATATAGTAAATCAAATCGTTAAACAACTAAAACCAATGTATGAAGAAAAGGGTTTGAAATTTAAAGTAATTGGTTTGAAAACAGAAAAATTCTTACTTGCCGATCCAATAAAATTAAAACAGATCTTATATAATCTATTAAGTAACGCGATAAAATATACAATTAAAGGAGGCATTAAACTTGAAATCTCCGAAAAAAAAGATATTTGGGAGTTTAATGTCATTGATACGGGCATTGGTATCGCAGAAAAGGACATGAATATACTATTCAAGGAATTCATGAGAGTAGATTCGCCATATGTTCGTTCATCATCAGGTACAGGATTGGGATTACCATTAACTAAAAAATTAATAGAACTTCATGGAGGAGAAATATCAGTTAGTAGTGAATTAGGAAAAGGAACGACGTTTAAATTCACTATTCCTAAAAAGTATAAAAAAAAAACACAAATGGAAGTTCAAGATTTTCTAAAAACGTTATAATAAAATTATTTATTTAACGATGGATTTCTGAAATATTTGAAATAATGTGAGAAATGAGATACAATAAAGAGAAAGTTAAAGAAGAATACAAGAATATTTTTAAATATTGTTTGGATTTAATCATTGTTTTCGATTTGAACTAATATTAACGATATAAATAAGATCACGTTAGGAATGTTAGAAAATAAAATAAAATAAAAAATAAAATAATAAAATTTAAGTAAAAATCAGATAAAAAATTTTAATTCTTAAAGATTTATATACTCTTTTTTAGATGTATATTATATCTTTTACATTAAATTATATTACTACATAAAATTTTATATTAATATATAATATAGTTTTTGTATATGTGTTACTTTAGTGATAACCTATATTAAAATTAAAAAAGTGATTATTAATGTCAGATCAAGAAGAATCAAAACTTGGAAAACCAATAGGGAGACTTACAGGGAAAACAACTGTTCATTCAGGAAAAATATTAATTACAGACACTTCTGTTGGTCGCACCGATTATTTCTTAATTTATGGAGATAAAGACGATGAGGGAAATAGAATATATTTCATATTAAATATTGTAGATATTTGGAACGATGAAAAGGGCTTAATGGCGAGCGTGCAAGTATTAGGAGATCGTCCACAAAGACCATTTGCAATGGGAGCAGACATTTATCTTGCAAACGAGAAGCAAATAGCAACGCTTTTAGGTATATATAACCCTCCCGAACAATCTGTTTCTTTAGGGACATTATTAGGATATCCTTTTAAAGTTAATTTGCTTGTAAAGAATTTCGGACGGCTTTTTATAACGGGAAAATCAGGTTCGGGAAAGTCCTATACAATGGGGGTATTGTGCGAAGAGTTCCTAAGGAAAGGTATCCCAATCGTTATTATAGACAGACATGGAGAATATGGCAGCCTTAAAGTAGCTAGTGAAGATGCTGAGATAATTGAAGAAGAACCACAATCAGATTTCTGTCCTTGGTGCGGAGAAACGATTCCTAAAGATTTAGCTACATGTCCAAAGTGTGGTAAAGAAATTGAAGCTGAAATTTTAATAAAAGATGAAGATCAAGCTAAACCTAAAAATACTAAGGATTCAGGAGAAAGTCAATTTGTAGATAATATTATTGAATTTGCTGATTTAAACATAAATAGAGGGGGGGATATTGATCTAGAATATTTATTTTCGCTAGATGTTAAAGATTTAGTTGCCCCACGTTTATGTACGATCATAAATCTTCGAGGATTAGATTTAGAAGTTCAGGAAATTATAGCCGGCAAACTTCTTAAAAAATTGTATATCGCAAGTACAAGTAGAAAAATTCCTCCATTTTATTTGTTATTAGACGAGGCTCACCTATTCGCAGGAAAAAAACAGACCGAAACTTGTGACATAGTTAAATTATTTGCACAAGAAGGACGAAAATTTGGAGCAAATATCATAATCGGTACACAAAGACCACAACTTCTCGATACTACTATTAGAGCTCAAGCTGGCACTTGGATCGTTCATAATCTATCGGATGTGAGAGATATCGGAATTACAATTTCAAGCGCAGAAGACTTAAGTAAAGAAAATAAGGAAGACATATCTGGTTTAGACAAGGGTGAAGCTATTATTTGTGGAGAGGCTGTTGCCGGAATTCCTCTTTTCGTTAAAGTCAGAAAGAGAAGAACTAAACATGGCGGGATAGGATTCAATCCATTAGACTTTCTATCAGCACAAACGGTTGATGAGCTACAAAAACGTAAGGAAAGAATTTTAGGAGGAAAAACATCAGATGAATTGCAAGTCGGAAAAGCCATGTTTTCCGAAATGTTAGGACCTAAAAGCACGGTTGAACTAATAGAAGAAATCTCCAAGTTAAGAATTAAAGTCAAAGAATTAGAGGGAGAAATATTGACTTGGAAACAAAAATATTCCGAACTACAAGAAGAAGGAGGAGGAGAGCCACTCGAGGCTACTGATGATAATATAAAAGAATTACAAACTCAAATAAACGTTTGGAAAGAAAAATATAATTATCTAAAAGAAATGTCAACAGAGCCTAAAACAACTAAAATAACAAGCACAGTACAACCAAGCCAAGCCAATAGTAGTGAGATGTTAAGTTTAAATAATACTATTATTGAACTGGAAGCCGAAGTAAAAAAATATAAAAGTAAATACGCCGATGCATTAATTTTGGCGGAAAAATCGATCGCAGAGTTGAAAAAGAAGTAAAAGATTCTCCTTATTTACTCTTAGAGAGAAAATGTTTTTAATAATAGTTTACTTGTTGTTTTTTATTTTTTCTTATAAATCCGTCTCTTAAAATTTATATGAGCAATTCATTAAAAGACTTTAAAAAAAAGATAAAAAACATTTTAAACTATAGATTTAGTGTTATTACTTTCTTTTTGGAGGTTTTATTAAAAATATTAAAACCATGGCGCCAATTGACATTATTCCCATGACAATAAATAAAATCAGATAACCTCCAAATGCTAATACGAATAAATTTACCATTGTCGCACCGAAAAATCCTGCTATACCATATGCGGTAAATACAATGCCATAATTAGGACCTAAATTTTCAGAGCCAAATAAATCTGATGTAGCTGTTGGAAAAAGAGAAAAGTTGCCACCAAAACAGAAATAAATAGCGCACGTTACTATCAGAAAATAAAGATCGTTAACATTTGTTGTAAAATACATGAACATTAAAAATGCTTGGATTGAAAACATTAATAACATTGATTTTTTATATGTTACGATATCAGATAATTTTCCCCAGAAAATTCTTCCAATACCATTAAATAATGCCGCTAAACTTCCAATAAAAACAAAATCAACAGAACCAATTGCAAAAATAAAATTATCAGCATTATCAACTGATTTAGCAAATGCAGCGTAAGACCCGATTATCATTAATCCGCACGTGGCACTTAACATGAATGCACCCCATAGCATCCAAAATTGTGGTAACTTTACAGTCTGATTTCTTTCAAATTCGATTTCAGATATTGTATTTTCTACCGAAGGTTCTGGAGGGTTCCAACCTTCCGGTTTCCAATTTTCGGGAGGGTTATTTAAAGCCATCGCACCTCCAAGTACGAGAGATAAATAAATAATTCCTAAAATAATAAACATTAAAGGAATGTTTTTAGAGACCTCAGAAACGAAATTTGTGTCAGTAGTTTCTAAACCTGTCGGATTGGCGAGTATTTTAATGACATAATTAAATATAAATGAACCGGCACCAAAACCGGCTACAGCAATTCCGTTAATAAAACCCTTTTTATCTGGAAACCATTTTGCAGCACAAGCAATGGGGCAGACATAGCCAAATCCTATTCCTGCTCCGAATATAACGCCGTAGGTAATAAGTAATCCAATAATATTATTCATGAATGCTGATAATATTACACCCGTGCCAATCATACACCCTCCAAGGAGGGCTATCTTTTTAGGACCATGTTGTTGTTGTAATTTTCCAGCGAAAATCATTGTAATAGCGAAAGATAGCAAACCAATACCAAAAATAAAAACAGTTAATTCCTTTGGTTCTCTCAAGTAGGGGCTAACAAAAATAGTCAATGTTCCCCAACTATAAATTGCTCCAAGCGCTAATTGGATTAAAATAGCACCTATTATAACGACCCAACGATTCTTTATTTTTTCTGTTGCCATTTTTTGTAAATTAAATAATAAATTTAAGTATCTTAAAAAATATTTTGAAAGATAAAAATCTTTCATTACCATCGTTTTTTACTATCTATTTAAAAGAAAGAAGTTTAATAAAGATTAGAAAATAAAATTTTTCTATTTATTTTTAAAAAAAATTATTATATACTTCAATATCAAATTATTAAATAATATATTTCAAATTTTAAAATCATGAAAATCATTCCGAATCAAAACGAAGTATCAACTAAAAGAATAATTATAACGTGTTCGTTTTTATCAATGTTTGTATTAGGGACTA
>JAUWRB010000134.1 GCA_030610785.1 Promethearchaeota archaeon
TATGAAACTAAAAATCTTAATCTGAAATTAATCTTAAAAAGTCAGAAACAAAATGTTCCAACAATTTACGATGGAACAAAAAAAATTAAAACAAGAATAACTACGCTACGTTCTGGATTGTCTCAAATTATTATTAATGATTATAAAAAGATATTTCTTTCAAAAATTGAAAAAAAACCTTCAAAAACAAATAAAAAAATTGCAAAAATAGAGGAAATAAATAAAGATAGTGGAGAATTTGATGGATTACTTATAGAAAGCATGATAAAATCATATTGTATTAATAAAAGTAATGTTTTACCCAAAGAAAGAGAAAAAGCAATCGATCATTTTTTATCTTCTTATTTTGAGTTTGATAGGTATTATAAATACGAAAATTTTAAAGAAAATTTAATCAAACATTTAGGAAAAAGTATATTTTCCGGATTAACTGAAAAACTCCGCAAATCCTATTCGTTAAAAAAACTAAGTTCAATAATTATTTACGCATTAAGAAAATTGAACGAAAATGATAAAAAAATAGAATTAGATGGATTAACTTGGAAAGACAACTTATTGCTTGTCTTAAAAGAGGGTATCGTAGAATTTATTGATGATTTATTTGAACCTAATCTAATTTTTCAAAAAATTGAAAAATGGGTTTTTAATCAAGAACTAAATGCTTTTTTCGATTTAAATTTAAATAATAATCAATATCGAGAAAAATTAGAGGCATTTTTAACAGAAAAAAAAATGGAGTTACTAGAAAGACTAACTATAATCAGAAATAAGACTCAAGAATTTAAGAGCATGAAAAGAAAGAAAAAATAACGCCAAAATTATCAATTTTCTGAATAAATTGATTAAAAAATAAAAGTAAGGAAAATCTTCGCTTCTTTTTTACAAATTAGTTTAGGCAATAACTAACTCATAAATTGGAATTTCTCGACGCTTTTTATCGTCATATAGCGGTAAACCGGATTGTTTTAAAAGCTCTGGTGTTTTGTATTTTAGAACAACAATTTGGCACGAACAACATATTTTCATGCTTGCTATTCGGAGTCTGTCCCGGATGATAGGTAAATTTTTCAAAGAAGTTCCAACATCACAGATAATCGAACCAGCTCTAACACGCGCGCACACGCCAGAGGATCTCCCGAACGAATTTCTCATTCCACTCTGCACTCGATCCGCCCCCGCAAAAGCCAACATTCTATTTTCACGATATTTTTGAAATGGCTTCGGACGTATACGAAACCGAAAACTGGTTCTTCCTATATGCTTCTGAAGCGAACTATTTATCGTTATGCGTACAGCTTCTAACGCGTTTGAAGAAATTTGAACTTGTTTATCTGATTTTAACCCAATTACTAGTTCCCAATCTTCCCATCTGATTGATTTGTCTCCTCCCCAGAAGCGAGTAATCTTTGACTGTGCACCTCCTCTCGCGTACTCGCGGCGATGGTTTGCGCTTCTTTTATATTGGAAAGGTCTTCTATTCCATTTTGAATAACAATGCCAAGGACGACTAGATGCCATTTTCATTCACCTTTTCTATTTAGCTCCGATAAATTATCTATGAGTTTGTTAAGGATATATAATATAGAATAAAACAAACTAATATTTAATTAAATTAAAAAACGATATATTTCTAATAAGTTTTATCATAATTAAAGAACGATTATTCTCTGATTATTTATATTTATAAAAATTAAAGTTAAATAAGTTAATTATTTTAACTTCTTGAATAATAATTAAAGTATTTTATTTAACGATTTTATTTATCTTAGAATTTTAAAACAATGATAGATATTGATGCGATTCTTAAAAAAAAAACAGAGTTATTATGTAAAGGCATTTTTTTAGAAAAAGGCTTAATAGAACATTATAAATCTCAAGGTATCGAAATAAATTTTGGGAGAAAAGGTGGTGCTGGACCATTAGCAGGGCGTTATTTTTTATTTGAAGATAATACTTTAGTAAATGTAGCGCTTTGGGACAATAACGAGAGAACAAATTTAGTCTTGAAAGAAAAACAAGATGATTTTTTCCAAATATTTGACAACAAGCAAAATGACATGTTTTGTAAATTAAAACTTGTTGATAATCCAAAATTTTATAACTCAAAAACCCCTGATGGCGTTGATATGAAAAAAATAGCGTTAATTCACGGAGTAGATTGCTTGGCAACCACGATTTATCAAAAATGCGTATATTGGTCCCGTGGAGTGCCATGTAAATTTTGCGGGATTGAGCTCTCATTGAAATATGATACCACGATTTTAGAAAAAACGCCAGAACAATTATCAGAAATAATAACAGCCGCTAAAAAAGAAAAGAGATGTTCTCACGTGACTTTAACGAGCGGAACAACTGCCGAAAATGATAAGGGAGCTAATCGATATATCGAAATACTAAAAAAATTAAAAGAAGATCATCCTGATATTCCTTTACATGTTCAAATTGAACCAATAGAAAATCTAGCAGTCATAGATAAACTAAAACAGGGAGGTGCTGATACAATTGGGATACACATTGAAATTCTCAACGATTCATTAAGAAAAATAATAACGCCCGGTAAATATGAAATAACTTACGAGAGTTTTGAAAAGAGTTGGAAACATGCAATTGATGTATTTGATAAAAATCAAGTTGAAACATTTATTTTAACTGGATTTGGCGAATCTCCCGATGAGCTTATTAAAGACCTCGAAAATGTTATCTCTATAGGTGTTATTCCGTTCATTACCCCCGTGAGAGCCATTCCTAATAGAAAATCAAATCTACCTCCAATGAATCATGAAACCATGCTAGAAATTTATATAAAAACGGGAGATCTGATGAAAACACATGGTGTTAACCCTCTAGAACATAAGGCGGGATGTGTGAGATGTGGAGGCTGTTCTGCCATTAAAGAAGCTTATAAAGTTGCTTGTTTAAAATAAAATAATAAAATTTTGTAAAAAAAAATAACGATTTTTAAAATTAAAAATAAGGAAAATATTAGAAAATACTAGCAAATGATAAGAGAAGGTTATAAATTTTATTAACAATTTTTAATTTTATAAAATGGATACTATTAAAAAATCTCAGCACCTAGAATTTGGATTAATTCATTATTATTATGGAAATGGTCGAGGCAAAACATCTACTCTTATAGGAACAATAATAAGAGCCCTTGGACACGGTTTAAAGCCAATTTTAATTCAATTTTTAAAATTGCACGACGAAAATAGTTCACATTTGGGATATTTTATAGGAGAAGTAAATTTTTTAAAAAAAATTATTCCTGTTTTTCAATTTGGGACTTATGAATTTATTTATCCAAATAAGAAAATTTCAAATGATACACTCAAGATAGCCCAAAAAGGCCTAGAATGTGCAAGAAAAGCAATTCTATCGAAGAAATACGATTTAGTAGCCTTAGATGAGATAATTGTCGCTATTTCACTAAACTTATTTAAACTCGAAGATGTTTTAGATATTTTAAAAAATAAACCTAAAAAAGTAGAAGTTATTTTAACGGGTGCTTCTTATATTAAAGAATTTGAAGAGATTTCTGATTATATTACTCGATATGATTGTATCGATCATCCTTATTTTAAGGGTTACAAAGCAAGACCAGGCATTGAATATTAAATTGAAAATGATAAATAACATCAAGATAAATAACATCAAAATATTATTTAAATTGAGATAAATTGAAAATGATAATAAAAAAATGAAAGAATAATAAAAATATAAGTGTCTATTCATGACAGAATTAAAAAATAAAGAATCGGAAATAATTAAACAAGGAAAAAACGATTGGGAAACCAAATCTTCTAAAAAGAGTGAAACTCGAGAAAGATTTAAAAATTTATCTGATATAGAAATTGAACGATTGTATACACCCAATAACGTAGAAAATTTGAATTATTTAAATGATTTAGGTTTTCCAGGGGAATATCCTTATACTAGAGGTGCTTATCCAACAATGTATAGAGGTCAATTATGGACAATGCGACAATTCGCGGGATTTGGAACCGCAGAACAAACCAATAACCGTTATAAATTTTTAATTGAACATGGTCAGACGGGTTTGAGTGTGGCATTCAGCTTACATACTATTTATGGATATGAGGCATCTGATGAAAAATCATTAGGTGAGGTCGGAAAAGAAGGAGTTGCAATAGACACCTTAAAAGACATGGAAACTCTATTTGATGGTATAGATCTCTCAAAAATAAGTACGTCCATGACGATTAATGCTCCAGCAGCTATTTTACTTGCAATGTATATCGTTGTTGGCGAAAAACAAGGTTATTCACCCGAAAAATTAAGAGGAACTATTCAAAATGATATTTTAAAAGAATATATTGCCCAAAAATCTTGGATATTCCCCCCTGAACCATCAATGCGTTTAATTATAGATTCTATAGAATACTGTACTAAAAATGTGCCACAATGGTATACAATTTCCATTAGTGGTTATCATATTCGGGAAGCAGGATCAACAGCTGTTCAAGAATTAGCTTTTACTTTAGCAGATGGATTTGCGTACGTTGAAGCAGCAATTGAAAGGGGTTTAAATGTTGATGATTTTGCTCATAGATTATCATTTTTCTTTAATGCACATAACAATTTTTTCGAAGAAATTTGTAAATATCGAGCCGCAAGAAGAATATGGGCTAAAAGAATGAAAAATAAATATGGTGCGAAAAAAACTGAATCGTTGAGATTACGTTTTCACACGCAAACTGCCGGAGTTTCTTTAACAGCTCAAGAACCAGAAAATAACATGGTTAGAGTTACTTTACAGGGGTTAGCTGCCGTTTTAGGAGGAACTCAATCTTTACACACTAATTCATTTGACGAGGCATTATGCCTTCCCACAGAAAAAGCCGTTAGAATTGCTTTAAGAACGCAACAAATAATTGCTCATGAGTCAGGAGTAACTGATACAGTTGATCCGTTAGCAGGTTCATATTACGTGGAATGGCTGACAAATAAAATGGAAGAAGAAGCAGAAATTTATTTTGAAAAAATAAAAGAATTCGGCGGCGTCATTCCTGCAATTAAAGCGAATTTCTTTCAAAAAGAAATTGCGAACGCTTCCTACAAATTTCAAAGAGAAATTGAAAAAAAAGAGAGGATATTTGTTTGTGTAAATAAATATAAACCAAAAATTCATGAACAAACAGAAATCCTAAAAATTGACGATAAAGTCGCTTCAGAACAACTTGAAAACCTAAAAAGAGTTAAAATCGAAAGAAATAATGAAAAAGTTAGGGAAGCTTTAAAAAAATTAAAAGAAGCGGCTAGAGGTACGGAAAATTTAATGCCTTTTATAATAGATGCGGTTAGAGAATACGCTTCTATAGGAGAAATAATAGCAATCTTAAAAGATGTTTTTGGAATATATCGAGAAGATTCAATATTTTAAGAGGATTTAAAAAATGGAAAAAAAAAGAAAGATTAAGGTTCTAGTCTGTAAACCAGGCTTGGATGGACACGATAGAGGGGCTAAAGTTATAGCTCGAGCTTTAAGAGATGCGGGCATGGAAGTCATTTACACGGGATTGCACCAGACTCCCGATGATATTGTCAACACAATCATTCAAGAAGATCCCGATGCGATATTGTTAAGTATATTAAGCGGAGCGCATAACGCTCTATGTCCTGCAATCATGGAAAAACTAAAAGCGAAAAAAATTAACGATGTGCTTGTAAGTGTAGGAGGAATCATTCCTGAAGAAGATAAAAAATTTTTGAAAGAACTGGGTTTAGACGGATTTTATGGACCTGGAACGGAATTAAAAACCATTGTGGAATTTGTAAAAAACAATCTAAAGAGATAAAACATTTTTAGTAAAAGAATGCAATATTCAGATTTAATTAATAAATTAATACAAAAAGAGACTCGTGCAGCTGCTCGCTTAATTACTTTAGTAGAAAATGATATTAACGCCGCAGAACAAGTTATTAATTCAATTTATAAATACACCGGAAACGCATACATTTTAGGAATAACAGGAGCGCCTGGAACAGGAAAAAGCACGTTCATCTCCACATTAATAAAAAATTTTCTTGAAAAAGGGAAGAAAATTGGAATAATTTGCGTTGACCCGACTTCACCGATTACAGGAGGTGCATTGTTAGGAGACCGAATAAGAATGAAGCAATATTTTTCTCTTGATAACGTGTTTATTAGAAGCATGGCAAATAGAGGTCAGTTAGGCGGATTAGCTAGAGCTACTGAAGATGCGATAAAAATCTTAGATGTTTACGGCTGTGACCTAATTATTGTAGAAACCGTTGGTGTAGGTCAAAGCGAAGTAGACATTTTTAAATCTGCTCATACCGTCATCGTTTTATTGGTACCTGGATTAGGAGACGCCATTCAAGCTATAAAAGCGGGAATCATGGAAATAACAGATATTTTTGTAATTAACAAAATGGATTTAGGGGGGGCGGATAAGAAAGTAGCTGAAATAATTCAGATGCTAGAATTGAAAATGAATTATAAATACGAATCTCAAGAAAATAGCGAAATTTACGCAAAAATCGAACAATGGACGCCCGAAATTGTTAAAGTTAATTCCATTACGGGGGAAAACTTTAATATACTTCTTGACATGATTAACAAACACGAAAAATTTTTAAAAAACACGGGAATAATTTCAAATTATTTGAAAAATAGAATAAAAAGCGAAACAATGCAAATTTTAAAGCATAAATTAACGAAAAAAGTAGAAGATTTATTATATTCAAATAAAAATATCGAAAATTATATAGATAAAGTAATGGAAAAATCTTTGGATCCTTATTCAATGGCTAATTTAATAATTGAAATGCTTGGGATAGAAAAAAAGAGAGATTTTTAAAAATAATCTCTTAAAAAGACTAATTTTTTTTATTATCCGAAAAAATATATCTTTATCTAATAACTTAAATTTATATTAAGAAAAATATTGAACGCAGAAGCGAATGCTTGGAAGAATATTATAACCGATTCCTAAGATATGTGGAGTTAAAGCGGCTTTTGGATCAGAATATAAATTAAATTGATGATTTATTTTAAGTTCGATTAATGTATCGTGAATTTTTTTAGCTACTTCAGCTAATCCAAATTCATCAGTACTCTCACAATTAAGTAATAAATGTACTTCTTTTAAAGCTTCAGGATTTTCTCTAATTATATTGTTGAGGTCATATTTTTCCCAATTTTTTTGTGCTACTTTATTATAATTTAAGATATTTCCACTTTCATCGCGCTTAATTGACGAAATTAAAGGGTTATCTTTCGAAAAAATAATATCATATGTATCAAGTATATCATCCCAAGTTGAGTCTCCTATCTTGTTACTAAATTTTTTACCTAAAATCTTTTCATAGATTGGAATTCTTAGTTTCCAATTTAATAATTCAATATGTCCTATATTTCCGGGACTTAATGAAGCAGCCGAAATGAATTTTTCAGGATGATAAAGGCATGAATATAAAGTACCATATCCACCCATTGAACCGCCCATTAATGCCCTGTGATGCTTGTCTGCGATAGTTCGATAATTATTGTCTATATATTCCATGACGTCATTTATGATATAATCCATGTAATTTCCTGTGTAAGGAGAATTAACGTAAAAACTGCCCTTAGTTAGAGGCAGCCCCCTAAGATCCTTATTACCTTCCTTATGGGGTGCGTGTAGACTCCCATCTGGCTGTACAAAAATAAATGGTTTCATATCTCCGTTATTTATTAAATCATCTAAAGTTTCAAAAGTTATTAATCGATTAATATCAATTTGTTTCATGATTTTTTGAGGTATGAGCTCCCAAGGTATTGCTCTATCTTTTGAGTTTCGGTAAGTTAAAGTCCACCCTCTATTATTCCCTGAATATCCGTGTAAAAAATAAATTACCGGGTATCTTTTTTCTTTTAAATTGTAATATTCCGGAGGAAGATAAATGCTTATATCGCGGTCTGCTGGACTATTTAAAGGGTTACCATCCAAGGCCTTCGAGTGAAAATTATCCACCCTGTATCTTTTATTATTATTATTATTATTATTAGACATTTAAATCTTGAAAATTAATTATAATAGTTCTTTAAAATATAATAATTCAAAATGATAAGCGTAATATAAACATTTTTTATACACAATTACTCATTCAGAGAGGGGATTCATTTTTTCAAAAGAAATAATCGCAGAAAGTTAATTTTTAATTGCTTCAGTTAAATCTGAATTTTTAAAATTAGAGAATTATTTATCTATTTGAAATTAGAAATTTCTCTATTACATGTAAAATACAATCATGAAAAAATTAATTATTGCTGGTGGAGGCAAATTTGGTAAAAACGCAGTGAATTTTGCGAAAAAAAATAATTATAAAACCATTTTAATAGATAATAATCCAAAATGTTTTGCTTCTAAACACATGAATAAGAAATTTGAAAGTCTAGAAGACTTAAATTTAAAAATAGAACAGATTAAACCAGGAGAAATCTATTTTTTAATTCAAGATATTTCAATTATTTACAAATTAATTACTAAATTTAATCCTGAATATGTCATACCGGTGGTTCCAATTCATTTAATTGCCATGATTTTAAAGACTTTTTTACTTACAAATACCATTAATTTAAATCCCAACGTTAATCTAACGAAGGATTTTATTAAAAAGGTAAATAAGGATTTAATGCTAAGTTATAATGTGGAAGAAGGAGTTGTTTATTTGTCCCACGCTAAATTTGACGAAATCTGCCCTGAGAATTGTTCGTGTCCGCCAAATTATTGTCCAAATTTTAAAAGAGAGAAATCGATTACTATTACTGAATATTTTAAAAAATTTTATAATGCATCAGGTGTCATTAAAATTGAAATAAATGAACCCTGTGAAATAATTAATATAAACGAGAGTTATCAATTAAAGCCGGGACTAGGAGGATTAAAGGGAAAAGATATAAAAAAGGTCCTAGGAAAATTAAAGAATAATTTAAATTTGATTTTAAACCAAAAATGTAATTTTATTACCGCTACTTCATGTAATTGT
>JAUWRB010000215.1 GCA_030610785.1 Promethearchaeota archaeon
AAAAAAAAAAAAGATTTTAACCCTTAAATTTAGTTATAAGGGCGCAGTGATCCGAAGCCAAAGACCAATGAATCACGCTACTTGTTGGTACTAAATCAGGCGAACACATGATATAATCAATTCTTCTTCGTGGATTGAAATTATCGTCAAAATTTCCGGTATAACCCCGGTCTGAATGTACGTATGTATAAGTGTCTCTAAATCTTAAATTGCTGCTGCTATCGATTAATGAATATTCCTTTGAATAAGGATCGAAATTAAAATCACCTAACCATACAATTCTCTCAAAATCAATTTCTTTATCAATCTCATTAACAATAAAAGGAATTTGAGCGAGCCGATCGTCCTTTTTTACTGAGAGGTGCGTTATAAAAATAGTCCAGATCTTGGAATTGATTTCTATTTTCGCTCTTATCATCGACCTAGGTTCAGCAAATTGAACAGCAAGAGGGAGATGTATGATTTCAGCTACTTTTATAGGATATTTACTTAATATTGCGTTTCCATAGTGCTTATAGAAAGAAAACCCATAAAAATAATACATGTTTAGCTCTTGGGCAAAATAACTCGTTAGGTCCGCAAATGAAGTTTTTAATGCTCCCATATCCACTTCATTCAGTCCTATTATATCAGGGTCATATAATTTAATATCCTCGATTAAACGGTCAAGATCAAAAACATCATCAACACCAATACCATTATGAATGTTCCAAGTCATGATTGTAGGATTGTTATTTTGTTCGGGTGCTGTTAGTCGAGCTTGGATTATCACCCCAAAAGAGATCATATTAATTATAATTATTATAATAAATGAAATCCCAATCGGTTTGGACCAATTCCATTGTATTTTTTTTTGTTTCAATTTAATGTTTAAATTCTTGAATTCCGTCAAAAATATAAGACCTGAAGCTGTTGTCGTAAGTATTAAGACAAACACGATTAACGAAAGATGATAGTCCCATAGAACTTCTACATGTAATATGATAAAGAAGAATGCCGTGATAAAAAAGAGCAATAACCCCATGTATAATTTACGTTTCGATGAAAAAGAATAAAAATAAAAAATATACGATATATATGCGATTAACGAGAAGACGTTACATGTTGTCAGAAGCGAAATGTAAAAAGTTGATAAGAATGTGTAATCATTTTCGACGATCAGAATTGCCAAAAAATTTAGTACACACGAAATTCCGATTGAAGATAAAACAATTTTCTTTAGAGTTTTCTGTTCTAACGAGAGAAGTTTTTTATGCCATATGAAATAAGTAACCATTGCCACAATCAATATTAGAATAATGTAATAAGTAAAACCATACGAAGGCCAATTTATTACAGAATATGGAATTAGTCCATTATAACTCAAATTTAACACATCGTACGAAGAAATAGCCATTGGATTAATTAGCCACATCATTGCTAAAAGAAATATTACTCCCAGAATAATAAAGTGTAATAATGAAATCTCTTTCTTAACAAAATCATTTGCGTTATTATTTTCTATAAGTTGATAAGTTTCAAATTTTTTCGGATGGAAAAGATTGAAGTTAATAAAAATTAATAGCCCAGAAAATAAAAATGTAGGAATAAGTTTACTCATATCAGCAGTTACATTTGTTGAGACATTGATCGTTAAAAAAATAAATTGAATTCCTAGTCCAATTATTATCCCGCCCAGAAATAGCGAATAGTCGTTAAAAGATTCGTAATTATCCATGAAAAGTATTAATTCAATAAAGAAAAGTAGAGTCGAGAAAAACAAAATAAAATTGAATATAAATATTACGGCTGGAGCAATAATAAATTGGGAGATTATTCGAGTTCCGCAAATGATGTATATTAATAGATATAACCGATATTTTTTTATAATCTTACTTGACATGAATACTAATATTTCGAAGACTACGATCAAAATAGTAATAAGAAGCCCAGGTAAGATAATTAAAATATCAGAAAGATGAGTGAAGACATAAGCGTTGGTATTTATCATTATGTTGTAAAAGGACTCCATGAGGAAGAAGAAAATAAGTGCAGTTGAGAGAATTATACTCATTTCTTTGTTATTTTTCATAATTTTTTAGTAAATGAATTTTAATTTTATTATATAAAATTCATTTGATTAGTTTATAAGAGTTTATGTTGCACAGTTAAATACTTACTATTCTAATTTTTTCAGAAAATTCTCTATTTTGTAATCAAAGCTTAGCTATAATCTTTTACAAAAGAGATTTCTTTATTTTTTTCCTTTTTTAAGTATCCTAAATAACAAGCGTGATTAAGATGGGTATAAAACTTGCGATCAGTTATATCCTCATCTTCCGCAAGATCTTTGAATGTTTCAAGATTTAATTTTCCATCCTCACTATAAGTTTTAATTATATTGATTAATGTTTTTGTTTTGTTATTCAAGTAATACTTTCTTTCTTTTAGCTGTTCATTTTTTTTTCCTTTCAATTTTAACACCTCATTTTTTAATTTAATTTTATCAAATTTGATAATATCTGAATAAAAAGTCATGCCATGATTTTTAAATTTTTTATACTCGTTGCTATTTGTAAAATTATCAAGTTCGCTAATAATTTCTTCAATAGTTCGATTAGCTAGAAGTTCTTTTTCTTTGTCTTTCCTTTTTCGAAAATTTTTTATAAGTTCTAATTCAGAAAATCTTTGATCCGAGGAAGAAAACTTTATTTTTTTCCGAGTGAGACTATTAGTTAGTTCTAATTGTTCTGAATTGATAAGAATAGAGTTCATTGTTTGTTCTTTTTTCATTGCAACTTCATGGAAGGGAACATCAACAGTATCTTTAGTAACGAGGATATAACATCTACCCGGAGCACTTCTTCCAGTTCTTCCACGCCTTTGAATTAATCTTATTTCAGATGGAACAGGCTCATAAAAAATTATCGCATCCACATTTGGTATATCAAGACCTTCTTCGGCTACGCTCGTTGCGATTAATACGTTAATCTTATTACCTCTAAACTGTTTTAGTATTTCCAGTTGAAGGTACTGAGGCAAGCCACGATCACCTATTTTAGTTGCCTGACCAATAAATTTTTCAATTACGATTTGATCATTAAATTCTGAGTTTAATTTTACTTTTAAAAATTGTGCCATTTCTCGATATTGCGTAAAAATTATTATTTTTTTATTGTGATATATTTCTAATTCTTCGTTAATGATTGAAATTAATTTGTCTATTTTAGGATGAGTTAATTTGGAACTTTTTATATTTTCGATAGCAGAACTTACGAGTTTATAATGCTTAGAATTTATAATCCTTTTTGCAGACAATATCTCTTGTTCTGCTTTATATTTAATTCTTTCTAAAAACGATTTAAAAAGCGAAACATCCTGAGTTTCTAATAAATCTTTACCGTGAAGCATGGATATACAACTTGAACAATAAGAGAATACCGATTGGATATTGACCTTATTTTTTTTAACAATTTCTATTATCTTTGGAGATTGAAAAAATAATTTTTCTAAGTATTGTTCTTCTAAAAATATTGATTCACCATAATTTTCGTGTTTTAAAGATAAAGTTAAATCTTGGGCAATTCTTAAAAAGTCTAATTTTGAATAATATTTTTTGTAAGGATTAATTAATTCTCTCTTTATAAAAAATTTTAGATATTTATGAAATAAATGATTCCATACTTCACTTAATTCAAGGATCTTTATAGGAAGTTCAACTCGTTCTAAATAAGTATCCACTTCGTGAATATAATCTATTACATCCTTATCGTTATAATGCTTAAAGATTATCTTCTCAACATATAAATTATTGCATATTTGTTGGATATGTTCGTAGTTTTTACCTGGAGATGCTGTTAATCCTAATATTGTTGGATCTGAACAACTATGAATGTATTCATTGGAAATAAAATTATAAGCGTAATTTTTCTTAGTTCTATGAGCCTCATCAAATATTATTAATGATACTTCTTTTAGATCGTATCGCCCTCTTTCTACATCGTTTTTAATTATTTGGGGCGTAGAAATTATAATTTGTGATTTTGTAAATAAAAGAAGGCGTTTTTCTGATGGCACTCTACCTGTTAAAGTGATTATCTTATTCTCATCAATTTTTATAAATTTTTGGCAAGATGCCTCATGTTGTGAAACTAATGGTCTTGTTGGCGCAAGAACGAGAATTTTACCAAGCGGATATTTTTTTAAAGCATTAGTTATTAGTAAAATACCAATTATCGTTTTTCCTAGTCCAGTCGCAAGTACTACCAGAGAATTCTTATTTTTGCACGCATTAAAGATATTATTTTGATAATGTCGGAAAAATATCTTGTTTTCCTTTAAAAAAGGATCATTAAAATACTCCTGAAAATCAGAACACATGCTTAAAGTTTATTTTAATCCAGAGTATTTAAACCCCATAACAGTGAAAAATTTCTAATATTTGAAAAACAAAAAATAAAAATAAATAAACAAAAATTATAAAGACTTTTGTGTTCTTTTTAGAGTCTTCTTAATTCAAACCATGAATTTAATTTTCACTTTTATCAGAAGGAAAAAATATAATTTCCTTTTTTCCTACGTCTCGCTTTATCAAATGATTCTCCTCTAAAATTTTCAAGGTTAGACAAACCCACCCAAGTGCGACTTGAATTAGAAATTTTTTTCCGTTTGGATAAAGTTTTTGAACTATTTCCTTGGGAGAAATACCAATTTTTGAATGTGCGTTAACTAAATTTATAACTTGTTGCGCTCGTTCTCTGCGATGCTTTAAAATTTCTCCGATTCTTTCTTTCGGATTTTTTATTGGGCTTCCATGGGCAGGAAGTATAATATTAAGATTAGGTAATTTATTTAATGATTCAACCGAATTTACATAATCTTTAATGTTACAACTTGGTGGACCAAGCCAAGTGGTAATGGTCCTAAGAACATTATCTCCAGAAAATAAAATTCCCTTTTCTGCGTTGTAAAGATAAATGTGATCGATCGCATGACCGGGAGAAGGAAGAATCTTCCAGGATTCGCCGTTTATTAAAATTTCTGTATTATCTTCAATAATTTCGTCCGGATCGTCTATAAAAGAGAGTCCGTAAATCCGCCTATAAAATATTCTAGATAATTTCTTGACTACTGCATCCTTTATCTTGCGCCATAAATTTCTTCTAGCAATTAAATAATCCTCAATATCATTTGTTTCGAAAATTTTATAAAAACTCTTCTTATTATGAATAATTTCAGCTGTCTTTTTAGTTAAAACTATTTTAACGCCTAAATATTCACGTATTAACTTTAAACCTGAGAAATGATCGGGATGAGCATGACTTGGAAGCACCCGAGTCAGTTTAAACTCTTCATTCTTTTCTTTATACTTATTCTCTATTTTTTTAATCTCGTTAACAAGATATTTGACCGTTTTTTTATCGCCATAACCAGCATCGTAAATTAAACCATCGTGTCCGGCCAAAATATAAATATTCTCAGGAGGTTTTATGATGCCAAAAGAACCTTTTTCCTTAATTGAAAATATCCCGGGATACACTTCTTTTTTCATATCATTAAACCTAGTTTATTAATAAAAGAAAAAAAGAAATTTGAAGATTTTGTTTTGATACAACTTACCATTTAGTTTATTAAAAAAAAAGAAAAAAAAAGGATTTGGTTTATTATTATTTATATAAACAAAACTCAATTTACGACTTTACTTGAAGTATTTTATTGCCAAAAGAATGTCGTCCCGAGTTATTTTCTTTCGCTTTGAATGTTTCGTCAAAGTTAAAGCTACTTTTGTTAATTTTTCCGCACTTGATCC
>JAUWRB010000186.1 GCA_030610785.1 Promethearchaeota archaeon
AATAATAATGAATTTTAATGACAGAAAATTCATCTAAAAAACTTTTAACATTTTTTCAAGAGTTTATTAATAATTTTGAAAATAAAAAATTAAAAGAAAAAAAAAGCAATCAAACTTCTGGAGAAATTTATACTCCACAGGAGATCGCCGATTTCATCGTTTGTAATATTTTTAAAATATTTTTTAAAGACATTATTGAAGAATATAACGCCGATTCAGATATTGAATGCAAAAAACAATTCGATCTTGAGAGTTTAAAATTATTAATTGAAGAAAACTTAAAATTCAAGGAATTTTTTTACGAAAGAATAAAAAATATTAAAATTTTAGAACCTTCTTGCGGTTCAGGAAGGTTTTTAATATCAATAGCAGAATATCTATTAAAAATTTATAAGATTTTAAATTTAGGCATAATCGATTTTGATTTAAAAAAAAAAATAATTCAAAACAATATTTTTGGAATTGAAATTGATAAATCTGCTTTCATGATTTCTAAATTCAGGTTATTAACTTGGTTATATTCGAGCAATATTACGATTCTGAATATTGATAAAAATATTTCTGCCATTGAGGATTTATCTAGTGTTTTTGACGAATTAGAAATAGAAATTAATTTTAACCTTTATAATTTAGATTTTCTATTAGGATTTAATTTCATTCTTAATTTTGACATTATAATTGGAAATCCGCCGTATATTGAAAATAAAAAAATTCTCGACATTGATTTTAAAAGGAAATTATATAAAAAATTCAAATCAGCTCATAAATTATTTGATCTTTCCATTATTTTCTTGGAAAAATCTATAAAACTCTTGAATAATAATGGGGGTTATATTTCCTTTATATTAACTAATAAATTTTTAGCTGCTGATTATGGGATAAAAATTAGGGAGATATTGGTAAATCATACCGAACTTAAAGAAATAATTAACATTTCCTCCTTACCCGTATTTAACAAAACTGCAACTTATTCAATAATACTATCTTTAAGAAAAGGAATTTCGAATAATACATCTATTTTAATAAAAAACTACGATAATTTAGAAAAATTAATTAACCTAATTGATGAGAAAACGTTTCTTTTGCCTCAATCTCTTATAAAAACGCTTCCTGCTCATGTTATTCCAATTTCAGGAAATATTAAACTTCTAAATTATTTATTTACGAATTTTAAACCAATGTCAATGGTAATAAAAGATTTAAAGATTATTTATCGTCCTTTTGGGTTCCTTAAATGGGCAAAACATTTCAAGAATATTAGCGAATTTAGGGATTCTGAGAACGATTTATTATTAATTGGGACTGGAAATGTGGGAAAATTTCACGTGAAATTTGATAAGCGAATTAGAATCGCTAAGAATGACTTTAAAATCTCGTATTTTAAATTTAATTCAAATTTTGAAAAAAAATGGAAAGAATTATCATGCGAAAAGTTAATTTTTAGGGAAATAGCAAAAGATTTAACTTGGGTCTACGATCCGGGAATATATGCTAACATTACTGGTTTATATTTTACTATAATTCCTTCATTTGACACTGATAAATTATTTTGTCTTTTAACAATCATGAACTCAAATTTAATGGATTTAGTATTTAAAACTCTATTTGGTACATTACACATGTCAGCAGGATATTTAAGATTCAATGGAAGCTTCATTAAAAGATTACCACTTCCAGATCGTTTCCCAATTACTATATCGTGTTTGGGAAAGATAATTCAATTTCTTTCGCAATTAATGTACGATTTAAACTCTAAAGAACTTAACTCGTTTAAAAGTCCCGAATTAGAAATCTTTATGAAAAAAAAATACGATGGCATTAGTACATTTTTAAAGTTTTTTATTAAATTAAGCAATTCTATGGTGTATTTATTATATTTAAATGATATTTACTCAAATTCGAATTTAAATTTAAAATTTAAATCATTAAACAAATTATTAAATTTGGAGGAGCACTTTCTAAACATCCAATTTAAATACATTTTACCTCGCTTTAATTTACCAAAATTTAAAGTTGCTCAATTAATGGAAATCAAATCAAATTTAAGCGAAATAAGCTCTTTTTACATGAAAATGATTGGCGATAATAACTTATTAAAAGAAATCGAATATATTTTAAAAATAGGCTATCCTTCAGGATGATTGATTCAGAAATCAATCTTTTTTTCTGAAATTTTAGGATTTATTAAAGTTTTTTTATTATTACATGTTTTATTTTACATGGAAAGAAAAGAACCAATTCTCTTTAAAGTATATCCAAACCTCAAGAATAAAGTACCTTGGATTTCTTTATTAACTAATATACCTACGCCTATCGATCGACTTACTGCTTTAGAAGAAAAGTTTGAATTAAAGGGTGGAGAGATCTATATAAAAAGAGACGATAAAGACCACAATATTTATGGGGGAAACAAGCTCCGAAAATTTGAATTCATATTCGGAGATGCCGTTAAAAAGAAAAAAAAGGGTATGGCATCTATTGGTGGAATTGGAACAAATCACGGCTTAGCTTGTGCCATTGTAACTAAGGATTTAGGCTTAAAATGTCATTTATTTCTATTTCCGCAACCATTAACTTGGCACGTTCAATGTTCTCTACTATTGTACGATCATTTTGGCGCTAAACTTCATCTTAGTAAAGGGTTTTTAGGCTTAACTCTTAAAAGTTTGCTTTTCCAAATTACACATCCGAAATATTATTTGATGCTTCCCGGTGGAACTCCTCTTTTTGGGCTCGGAACGTCATTGGGGACAGTAGGCTTTATTAACGCGTTTTTTGAGTTGAACGATCAAATTAAAAAAAACGAAGTTCCAAAACCTGACGTGATATTTGTAGCTGGTGGATCAACTGGAACAGCGGCAGGTTTGATGGCAGGTTGTAAGCTTTTAGGTTTAGAAATCAAGTTCATGATTGTAGCAGTAGGTGCGGATTTTATTGCTAATGTCTCAACTATCATTAAAAATGCGAATAAAGCGATAAAATATTTGCGTGAGTTCGATAGCACTATTCCCGATGTCAATGTTACTGAAGATGATTTTGAATTAATAGAAGGTTTTCTTGGGTCCGAATATGGAATTAAAACAATTAGATCGCAGGACGCTGTCGATACAACGAATCAGTTAGAAGGAAAGAAGAGAGATTTTAAATTGGAAACGACTTACACGGGGAAAGTTATGGCTGCTTTATTTAATTACCTTGAAAAAGAAGATAATAAATCTAAAAAGGTTATGTTTTGGAATACTTACAATTCAAACGATTTAGCTAGTTATTTGAAAGAGACTCATTTTAATTGGAAAAAATTACCAAAAAAATTCCATAAATTTTATGAAAACACTCATTTTCAGTGCTGGGAAGTTAAAAATTGTCCGGAAAAGGATAGGGATAAATGCCACGCCTATTTAAATCATGAATATCGTTGCTGGCTTGTAAATAAGTGTTCAAGAGAAAAACGAAATGATTGTAAAGCGTTTAAAGATTTAAGCAACATAATCAAATTAGAGGACGCCTAATTCTTTGATTAAATAAATCAAAAACTCTAAATTTTAATAAAAATTTTAAATATTTATTTTAATAAAAAATAAATTTTAATAAAAATTTTCAATATTCGTGATTGTATGGCTAAAAAGAAGAAAACTCCATCCCCTCCAGAAGAAGATGAGCTTCCCGATGGTAAAGCTGATGAAGATGGAGATGAAATAATTGATTTATACGATGAAGAAGACGATTTAACAGAGGATGTCATCTATGATTTAAGTGAAATAGATGACGATATGCTCACAGATGAAACCGAAGATGAAGAATTAGGCATGGAGGTCGATGATGTTGTTAAAATGCTTCGAACTGTAAAATGTGCTCCTTGTAAGGGGTCTTCAACAAAAAAAGAATGTAAAATAAGACACGATCATGGCTGCCCGCCTGATAAAGCTAAAAAATAAAATTATTTTTATCAAAAACATTTTTTTAATTTAATTTTTAACTCTGCTGCTTCGAAAGTTAATAAATACTTATAGTGTGCTATATATTTTGCTTTCTAAAAATCAAAAAAGGTTTATTCTAATCTTTATAGATCTTTTGTTTAGCGCTTTTATTTGGAATGTGAACGCATCGTGGGGAAATACATTTTTAACTTGCTTAATGCTGTCTATTACAACATTTTTAATCATCTTCACGCCATTTGAAATCTATTGGAGTTTTAGGGACATATGGTTTGACAGGTGGATACCCCTTTATTTAAAAGAACTTGAAATTTCGAAGATAAAAATCGCAGTTGAGGGGGGATTATTACACGGAGATTTGGTAAAAAATAAAAGTCTTGATGTTGTTGATTCAAAAAATGCTATTATTATCATTTGCCACGGTTTTTCAGACACGAAAGAAACGCTTCAATATTATTACTATCCATTAGCAATTCAAGGCTATATAATATTAGCTTACGACGCAAGGGGTACTGGGGCATCGAAAAAGACTGGAAAAAGAAATGATTTTTTAAAACGAATAGACGATTATAGAAAAGTTATCGAATGGATAAAAAGTAACGATGCTCTAAACAAATTAAAGTTATTTTCGGTTGGATTTAGTATTGGGGCAATAACTGCATTATGCGGAGGGTTTCCCGATAAGAATATAGAAAAAATTGTGGCAATTTCAACGATATCAAATTATAAGGAAAATCTTACTGAGGCTAGTTCTTTACTTAAATTTACCTATTCAATAAAAGGAGTAAATATTTCACCTAAAAATGATATAAATCAAAAATTATCTCCATATTTAGTCATGGAAAGTATTAAAAACAATCTTTCAAAAAAAGAATGGAAAATTTTTTCTCAAAAAGTATTACTAATTCACGCTAAAAACGATAAAGTCATTAAATTTAAAAATTTCCAACAAAATAAATTACTTTTAGAAACTTCCGATAGAAATTTAATTTTAAAAAAAGGGGGGCATTCGCAGAAAAAGAATGAATTAGCTTTAGTTGGAGCGTCAATTAGGTTTTTTAATAGAGATTAAATCCTTATTCTCATAAATTTAACTTAGGGTTTGTTCAAAAATAATTTCCTTTCTTTAAATATAAATTTTCGTGAAATATAATTTTATCGTGGTTTGATGCAATAATTCCATTGGGGGCAGACCCTCGCACGTTTAATGCTTAAAGAATCCATCTGCTCCTTACTCACCTTAAGCCCCACTTTATATTCTTTTTCAATGAGGGAAGCACCTACTTCCAGCCCTTTCTCCGTTTTAGTTGATCTTATAAAGCTTAAAGCCTTATAATAAGTCGTTAAAGGCTCGCCTGCCCAATTCTTGCTAATAAAGCAGAACATCTTGTGTTCAATGGGGTTATACTTCGAAGCTCCAGAAGGATAATGACAGACGAACACGGTGAGCCCAAGACGGTCAGCTAACTTGGTCTGAAGGGCCCATTTCCACATTCGCCATCGGTAGCCATTTGAGCCCCCACTATCACAGAGGATCAAGATCTCGGTTTGATTTGGCCATGCTATTCGACCGTATTCCATCCACCATTCGTAGATGCAATCCACGGCAAATTCTGAGGTATCGCACGTGATACCGCAATAGACGTGCCCATTATTGTTCTTGAGGTCGTATATCCCATAAGGAATGAGCTTTCCCTCTGCCAAGGAGGGAAAATCGTGGTCCAAGACCTCAATAGCTTCCATGCGCCACGTCATTCCGTCGTTCTTGAAATTACCGATGAGTTCCTTCTTCTTGCCATCCACGCTCATGACAGGTACTCCCAAGGCCAAGGCCATGCGCTTTACCTTGTTCAAGTATTGAAATTGCTCGTCACGATTAGGATGGTCTTTAGTGCTGTTGGACTTTTTATTCTTCTTGAGAGAGATCTTGAGCTTTTTCAGCGTGTTCCATATCATGCCGATGGAGGCCTTGATTCCTTTTTTTTCCAGCTCTTTTTTCATCCATCGCAAATCCTTTCTTACCCATTTTCTCTCGTTCATGGGGTCTCCTGCCGTCTCGTCTTCAATAAGATGTAGAAGTTCCGGTTCGTACCGCGGGTCAGCTTCAGCCTTGGTAAGCCTGCCGCCACCTTCATGCCTAATTCGAGAGCCCAAACATGTTTCTCGCTCGTTTAACTCCTCTGCCCCCTTTCGAACCGTTTTCTCGTCAAGACCGGTCAGTCTTGCCGCTTTTTGAACTCCCCCGAATCCAATCGTTTTTGCCAAAAAGCCCGCAAAAAGCCTACGATCTCTCTCGTTATAGATGCTGAACAGATACTCGATATCCCGCAAAGGCGATTCTGGTGATTCTTTCCGGGATTTACGGCGAACACGATAATTTGTGCCCTCACTATTAGGTTGACATCCGAATATTTCTTTATATCGTTGCACGCCTTCGGGAGTCATGAGATCGATTTCCTCAAAAGTGTACATGCCCATATAATCTGTAATATTCTGCTGAGTACCAATTTTCTTCCGTGTAATTATCTTAATAGCCATTTCTCCACCTTTTTCTGATTTAATTTTATTTTATGAGTGAAATATTTTTTAATTCTTATATATAAGTTATCTTAACTAATATCTAAAGATAATGGAAGATTTAACTAAAGGATTTCCTTTTCTGATGGAAATAAAGGTCGGTTATAAAATTTCCACTGCAATTATTTCTTGGATTCAATGAAATAGTAGTAGAATTGCAGATAGAGCTATTTATCATTTTCCTTTTTTAATGGAAATGAAGGTTAGCAAAAAAATTTCCACTGCAAAAAAAGCAAAGAAAAATTATTAAAGAAAGGGAAGTTATTTTTGAACAAACCCTAACTATAAAAAATCATAACTATTTTTTGATAAGAAGATTTGTTTTAAATAATGAGTATTGAGGAATTTAAATTTTCTAATAAAGTTATTTTACTTGAGAAAAAAGATGAATTGAGCCCTTCTTATAAAATTCGATCTTATAAGAATCAATTCATGTACATGAAAGATAAGAAGATTCCTCAAAAAGACATTAAAGAAGTATTAAATCATCTTTTCAATAAAAATAATAAAATATCAAAAAAAA
>JAUWRB010000085.1 GCA_030610785.1 Promethearchaeota archaeon
GTTAGAAAAGTGCTTGAATTCGCTTGATTTAGAATTGACAGTACTAATAAAAACTATTATTTCAAATAATAAAAGTATTATAGGAGGTGATACTAGTTCATCGTAATAATATTGGTTTAAGTCTTTTTTTATGCCTTAGCAAGAAAATCTAATAAAACTATCGCCCAAATGAATTTTTAAAGTTAATTATTTTATCCTTTATTTGAAGATTTTTATCAAATTTCAGTTCAAATAAGGTTAAGTCTAAATTTTTGTTTACACCATCTGTTTTAATTATTTCTCAAGTTTTTAAATGAAAAAGAAGGGAGATTCAAACAACCTTTCAAATTTTAATAAAGTTAATGAATAAAGTTAATTTTATTTTTATATTATAAATTATTTTTAGAATAGATCATGAAAGATAACAAAATTAAACAAAATAGTGAAACCGAAGCTTCAGAGGAACAAGAAAACGAAGAAGAGGATAAAACTCGGAAAAGACCGGCAAAAAAAACGAGAGGGCAATTACTCCAAGAAGCCCTCGGATTACAACCTGAAGATATTAAAGGCGTTGAAAACAAGCTTTATCTCTGTCGTTTTTTAGATTATTTTGCGACTGAAACTTTAGATTTTATTTTTAAAGATCGTTCTATTGAGCAATACGAAAAACAAATTTTTTCACGCATGGAATCTTTTGGAACGGGGAATGAAGAGGATAAATTAATAAAGAAAAGTTTCGAAAATAAACAGATTATCGATATTGTACATCAATTAAAAACAAATGGAGAAGAACTGGCCAGGAGTAAAGGAATTAATCAAGCTTTTGATAAACGAATGCGAAAATTAAGTCTAATGGTTACCTTACCCATGTTTGGTGTAATGATTATATTAACCTTATTAGCGGTAGATATTATATTTCTATTCCCTTTATTATGTCTCTTTTGCTTCCTTCCGCAAATATTTAGAGGTAGCGTCGTTAAAAAATGGAATCAATTTAAAGAAGAAAATAGGAATCAATTTTACGAGCAAAATAGAGGAGATATTATTATTTTAAAAGGGTTTACCGCTGAAATCTTGAATAATATTCGATCGAGACTTCTTGAATTGAAAGTTCCGTTAAAATTGATAAGCTTTCCGCTTTATAGTAGCGATTATGAAAATGTAGTATTAAAAAATAAATCAAGGACTCGTGGTGGACTAACTCAATTTCTATTTCATTTTGAATACCCTGAGGGCATGGAACCATTTCCTATTCCAGAAGTCCTTCAAAAATATGAAAAGCCTATTTCCTCAGAAACAAAGAGACACGAAAGACCTGAAAAAAATTTTATTGTATTAGAAGAAATTAAAGCTAAGGACGGTATTATTGAGAGTTATACTCCAACTTTAAAAGACGCGATTGCAGAAGAAATTAACGATTTATTAAATAATTGCGATTTTATTACAGCCCCTGACGATTTTAATAAAATTATTCCGGAATATTCTCCTACAAACGCTATATTTTGTATTTGTGGAAAAGTTGCAGAAATAATTAATGTTCAGATTTGCAATTGGAAAAAACAATTTGATTTCTATCTGTTTGAGGGTAAGGAATGTGAATGCGGAGAAAAAATTTTTGCCCTTTCTTTGTTAGACGATAAAGCCGAAGTTCCCGAAGAATTAAAAGATATTTTTTAAAGTTATTAATTCATTTCTTTTTTATTTTCGAATGCCAATCGTATAATAGTTTAAAAGCCCTTACAGCGCGTTCTATTTCATTTTCAAAGACGGGAATTTTTAATTCAGAAGCGGAATTTAAGACTCGTTTTGCGCCTTCTCTTTCAGCTTGTATTAATATTGTTATAATCGGTTTGTTGGGATAAGATTCTTTAATTTTTTTGAAAATATTAAAATCAAATTCAATTTCCATGAAAAATTCTAAAGCAAGAATTAACCCATCCACATTCTTATCTTTTAATAAAGTAATAGCGGAAGTTTGATATATATCGCATATTTTTATACCAATAAATTTTTCTGGTGGCCAATAATCCACTGGATTGCCATAAGCGCAAGTGCTACCTCCAATTTTATTAGTAATTATATCTTGAGATTTTTTAGTAGGTCTTGCTAGAGATAAATTTTGTTTTCTCATTTCCTTCACGATTAAATGAATTGCACCAGAACTTGGTCCTATTATTCCTAAATTTGGGCCTTTTAATTCTACACACCATAAAAAAACTTTTGCGATCTCAAAAAGCTCTATATAATTCAATACTGGTATTCCGCCAATTTCTTGTAATCTTTTTGCTTTTAACTCGTCTTTTCCAACGTAAAAGAAGAGAATAGGTTTAAATGGTGATACTTTTTTTACGGCATTTATTAAATCATCAGAAATTTCTCTTAAGAATAAAGAAATGACTTTAGTTGTTGTATCATTCAAGAAAAATTCAATTATATCTGATTCGTTTACGTGATATCCTTCTCCTAAATGAATTACTTTTGAAATGGGTAATTTTTGCGCAGGTGTCCACCATCCTAAAGCACCTGCTAATCCGCCAGATTGAGCAACAAAACTTAGCCCTTCTTTAATATATCTATTTTCCCGCATGATGTGTTGCCTGACGGGAATGATTGAAGTCGTGAAATTATCAATAAAGTTAATGATCCCAATCATAGATGGTCCTAAATAAGTGATTCCATATTTTTCAGAAATCTGATTCAATTGTACAATAAAATCTTTATCGTTAATCCCTGGCTTTAATTCAGATTGAATTGCTAGATGTTTAACTCCGAATTTTCCCAATTTTTCCACAATTTTTAATATATTAGTCCCTAAAACAATTACTGCTAACTCAGGTATTTCGGGTAATTCTTCAAAAGTGTGGTAAGATTTAAGCCCTAAAATTTCGTTAGCGTTTGGATTTACAATGTAGAGTTTCCCCTTATAAAAAATTTCTAATAGATTTTTTAATATAGTATAACTAAATGTGTTCGATTTTCTTGACACGCCAACAATAACAATACTTTTAGGATTAAAAAACGGAGTAAGATTTTTCAACGTTATATTTAAGTTGTTTTGAAAATATTAATTTTAAATATTTTTTCAATTTTTTCAATTCTTAAGTTTACAAATTAAGTATCGAAAAAAAGTTTTTTCTTAACATAACTAACGACATTAATGAATTTAAAGATATATAATTGAATCGGTTAAAATGTTTCATATTTTCCTTTAATTAAATGGAAATTTTAAGCAAAGCAATTGTTTATTGTGTTTAATTATTAATCAGAACTTATATTTAGGAGGAGTTTTAGTCCGGATTGTTTCTTTTGGAATGGATTTCATTTTCCTTAATTTATCTTCTAGTTCTCTGCGGTCACGCCTTAATCTCTCCTTTTCTTTTTCGATTTTACTTCTTTCTTGTTTAATCTTGTTTTTTCCAGCTTGAATATTCCTCTTTTCCCCTTCCAGGTTTTTCATTTCGTTTTGGATGGCAGATTTTTGACGATTTATATCATTAAGAATCTTATTTCTTTCCTTTTCTAAATTTCTAATATCGTTTCTTAGGCCTTCCCTCTTCCGTTCCATATTACTTACTTTATTTTCTAAAGTATTTTTTTGTTTTTCTAAACTTGGAATTTTGTTTCTTATCTTATGAATTCGATCTTCCTCATTTTTTCTCGTTCTTTCTAATTCTCTTTTTGAATCTTCGATTCGCCCTAAATCTCTTCGGGTCTGTTTGTCTAAATCTCGCTTGGCCTTATCAAGACCTTGCTTTTGTTTTCTCAAATTCTCTTTTTTCCTTTCTAAGTCGTATAAATCACGATTTACTGCGTCCCTCTGATTGAGCAACGCGATTTTTTCCTTTTCTAATTGGTTTTTATCTTCATTTAATCGGTCATAACTACTTGAGAGCGAGTTCTTTGCATTTTGTATCTCTTTTCTTAAATTATCTCTTTCATTTAGGAGATCTTTAATTTCATATTCAATGTTTTTTCTCTTTTTTTCCAGGTCTTCTAGTTTTTGATCATAACCTTCAATTTTTTTTATTGTATTTTCCCATTCGCTTCTCTCTTGTTCTAAATTTCTTCTTTCTCTCACTAATTTCTTCAATAATCTCTTGCTTGGTTGCTCGACGATCTCGTCGTCTGGTGTTTTTTCACGAATTTGATACTTGGGAGGTGTTTTATCGTTCATACATCATTTTTCCTCATTCAATATAAATAATTATTTATCTATTTTTTGGTGTTTTAGTTTTAATTTCTACTTTAGAGATAGTTTTTAGTTTTTTGATTTTTTCCTCAAGATCTCTTCGATCTCGTTTTAAACTGTTTTTCTCTTTTTCCAACTTATCCCTTTCAATTTTAATTTTTTTTTTTTCACTTCTGATTTTTTCTTTTTCTTCCTTTATTTTCTTCCTTTCGCTTTCAGTTATCGATTTCATCCGTTCTAATTCGGCACTCGCATTTTTTTTCTGACTTTCTAATTTACTCTGCTCTGTTCTTAAGGAATTTAATTTTTTATCTAAAGTTCTATACCTATTTTCCATTGAATTAGCTTCTTTTTCCATGCTTCCAATTTTATTCTGGAATTCCCTTATTTGATCTTCCTTGTTTTTTCGTTCTTTTTCTAATTCTTGATTAAGTTTTTCTTTCCGTTTAATTTCAGAGACATTTTTATTCAACTCTGCATTTTTTTTGCTAATGTCATTGTTAATTCTACTGAGTTCTTTACTTTTACTAGAAAATCTATTATTTAAATCTGAAATTTCTTTTTTTTCTTTATTCAAATCTTCCTTTAAATTTTTCTGTTCGTTCACGAGATTCTCTATTCCATTTTCATGAGCTTTTTTCTTTTTTTCCAGATCTTTAATAGCTTTTCGGGAATCTTGAACTTTTTTTCTTAATCTTGGTATCTTTTTTGAGATTTCTTGCGTTCTAGATTCTTCATATTTCACTTTTCTATCCAGTTCTTTTCTTTCAGCGTTTAGTTTTTCTTCTATTTTTCCCAATTTATCTTTTCTTTTTTCCAGCTGTCCATATTCCAAATCCAAGGCTTCATCTTTAGTGCGAAATGCGTTTTTTTCCTTTTCAATTGACTTTTTTTCTTGCAAAATCTTACTCTTTTCTTCAGAAATCTCTTTTTTAATTTCTTTTAATTCTTTTTTTAGGTTTTCACGTTTATTTATGAAATTATTTATTTCACTTTCATGATGTTTTTTCTTCATTTTGAGATTTCTAATCGCATCTTGATATTTATTAATCTTATTCTCCAAAATTGAAGACTTTTCGCTCAATTGTTGCACATGTATTTCTTTCTTTTGACTTTCTCTTTTAATTTCCCCTAGTTCCTTTTCCTTAACTACTGTTAGTCTATTAATGGCTTCAACTTCTTCTTTCTTATCAAATAACTTATTTTCTTCTTCCGAAATTTCTTTTTCAATCTTTTTTTGTTCATTTTGTAAGTTGTTTCTAGTATTGTTAAGATTCTTAATTTCAATTTCATATTTTTTTCTTTTTTCTTCGAGATTTTTAATTGTCTCTTGATATTCATTCGTTTTTTGGATTATTTTTTCCCATTCAACTCGCTCTTTGATTAATTTCCTTCGCTCGACTTCAATTTGTTCAAGTAATTTTTTACTTGGTGTATCTTTTTCTGTACTCCTTGGCGATTCATATTTTAGTGTATATTTTGGCGGGGGTGTCTTTTCTTTCATTCTAAAGTATTAATAGTTATCCATGCTAAAAAATTATGGCAATTTTCTTTTAAATTTCAAAATTTTTACGAATAATTAGATCTATAGAATTTATATAACTGTATTTCTATTATTATAATCAATCAATTTGAAAAATTAAAAATATAAAAGTAAAAATAAAAGGTTTGATTTTTAATGAGTTTTGATAAAGAAGATTTTGATGAAGATCTTGGCGAACCTGAAGAAAAAACTCCTGGAGAAGGAATAGAATCTAAAACTCCTGCTGGTGGGGGTGGAAAAAGGATTTCAGTCTTTTTCATGAGCACGATCGGTCCTGGCGAGAAGAGACAAAAACTAATCATTGATGATGGCAATAGGGTCGGAGATATCAAACGAACAGTAGGTAATATTTTTGGATTATCCCCATCAGATTTTCATTTGTCTTCTGGTGGTGTTACCATGGACGATGGATCTCCACTAAGCGATTATAATGTAAGCGATGGGGATGAAGTTTTGATGATTCCCGCTTCCACGGCCGGTTAATCATATTTTGGATTTCTTAATGTGAATTACTAAATCTAATTTTTAATTTTTAATTTTTAATTTTTTTTTTATTTTTTACAAAACTTTTATTAAATGTATATCAATATTGAAAAATAGGGAGATTTATGGAAGAAGAGAGTGCTTTTTTCAGCGAAGAATTGACTGAAAGAGAACGAAGATTATATGATCGTCAATTTAGACTCAAAGGATGGTCTCAAAAAATAATTAAAGATTCACGCGTTTTAATTGCGGGCATAGGTGGATTGGGATGTGAAATCGCTAAAAATCTGGCAATGCTAGGAGTGGGTCATTTAGATTTAGTTGATCTCGATATAATTGAGCATTCAAACCTTAACAGGCAAATTCTGTTCTCTGGAGCAAAAATGAGAGCACCAAAGGCAGTTGTAGCTTCTAAAAAACTAACGCAGATAAATCCAAATATCACGATTAAGGGATATTTCACATCGCTCGAGCACCTCGATCCATCTATCTATCAAGCGGCGGATGTAATTGTTGGGGGATTGGATTCTATGAACGCTAGGTTGAATTTAAACGCGCAGTGTATTCGGTTCAAGAAAATTCTTGTAGATGGAGGTGTTTCGGATTATCATGGACATATATATACCATCTTCCCTTATGAAAATGCTTGTTATGAGTGTAATCCGTTTCCAACAGCGGACAGTGACGAAATGGCAGCTTGCACCGTTGTTGGGATCCCTCGAAAACGAATTCATTGTGCTTTCAAAGGAAACATGGCATTTCAAGAAATAAATAATAGAAATCCCGGTCCAAAAAACATTAAAGATATGAAGTTTATTCAAAAATATGCAAATAAACTGGCTTCAAAATATAAATTCTTGCCCCTATTTACGCTTGATGAGGTTGTGAAAATAATTGATAGGCACGACCCAGGTCTTATTACTATAAATGCTATAATTTCATCGCTTCAATCACACGAAACAATTAAGATTTTACATTGGTTAAGAGGTAATGTTTCTTTAGGTGTGCCTGTTAAGTCTCTTGTCATTTTTAATGGAATGACTATGAAATTTTACCATATTGAAAAGAAGCGAAACCCTAATTGCTTTCAATGCGGCGAAAATGTTCAACGAGTTGCTGTTAAAATTAATAAAAAAGATAAATGTTCGAAAATAATTGAAATACTTCAAACCAAATACGAATTGGACCCCAATTTAGAGCCAATATTAACAGTAATGGATTTTAACGATATAAGTGAAGTAGATCTCGAAAGATCGCCTCTAAAAAATGAATTAAGACACCTTGAATTATTGACTGCCATAGGATTCAAGGGTGGTGAAATATTTGTTACTTTAAAATTGAAAAATGAAGTCTGAAATATTAAAATTTAAAGAATGTAATATGAAAAAAATTAATTTAAATCTAACATATTAATAAGTTATAATTAAAAATTGTTATAATAAATGAAAAAGCGTATAAAATCCGTAAATTAACCAATAAGCATAATTGAAAAAGGATATGAACAGAATATGAGCTTAAGAAATAGTAGAATTTCCAGCGATTTTGCTGCCCTAAAAAAAATGTTAAAAGATGGTACGATTATTCAATTAAAGCCATATGATCCTAAAAGAAAGAGTATTGATCATATTGCGGTGGCTTTTAGAGGTCCAAAAAGAACTGTTTATGATGGAGGCATATTTAAACTCGAGATTAAGTATCCTTCGCAGTACCCAAAACAGCCACCTTTTGTTCGCCTGCATACACCCGTTTGGCACCCTAATTTTTGGCCCAAGCCTAGCGAATACAAGGGTCAACGTAATATATGTTTAGCTCTCGTTGATCCAAGCTTTGTTGGTAAAAAAGGAGGTTGGTCGCCGTCAAAAACAATCGTGACTGTAATTCAAGCCATAATTGCGATGTTAAACACGCATGGAAAATATATCAATCCTACTGATGTTTTTAATAAAAAGGCTGCACTAGAAATGATGAATGAACCTAAAAAATTCGAAAAAAAAGTAAAGTTTTTAGTCAAGAAATACGCAAATAAAAAATGGTGAAATTATTAGTGGAAAACGATGGATCCAATAAGGATTCAATTAAGGAAGAATTAAAAAAAGAAATTCTAGAAAAAATAATTGGCGAATTAAAATTAGAAAAGAATGAACTAACAAACGAAATCTCTTCCTTACTCATCAATAAACTTACATCGTCTGCAACTGAAAACACAAATGAACAGCCTGCGCAAAATATTCCCCTTGAAAAATTAGAAGCTGACAAATCCGTGAGCATTTCGGTTAAAGCAATCTTGAAAATTGCCAGTCATTCTTTAAAGTACGCAAACACAAAAATCCCAAAGAATCAATGGGTCGAAGTTATTGGACTTTTGGCGGGAAAACAATACGACTATGGTCCTGAAGTTCACATCGAAGACGCTTACCCAATGGGACACGGAACAGCAATATATGCTGAAATTAAAGATTACAAGAATTATGTGAAAGCTTTCAAGGATATTAAAAAAAATAAGTTATTTATATGTGGTTGGTACCATTCTCACCCCTCCTATGGACTTTTCATGAGTACTGAAGATTTCGGAACTCAAGCTAGGTATCAGAAATTATGGGATAAATCAGTCGCATTAGTAATCGATCCCTATAAAATTGATGGAACTTCGTTAGGATTCGAAATATTTCGGGCAAATTTAAGTTCTAAAAAATGGTTCACAATACCTTTTAGTGTTAAAGGGTCAATTGATGTAAGAATGCTACCAGAAATCTTGGAATTCATGAATCCCATAATAGACGGAAAAGCAGCTTTTCTCGAATATGATGAAGACTAATGCATGAAATATCTGGTGGTTATCAACATTGGAAAAAAAGTGGAAAATATTCATTATTTTAATTATTGTAATTATACCAATAATTATAGGAATCTCTTTAGAATCTGTTAACGCGTTGTTCTCTTGGTTTTTTATCGAATTTTGGTTGTTTTTTACGATTATATTTTTAAAAAAAATAAAAACTTCACGCGAATTTAACTCACCCCATAATATTTCTTTTTTCATATTTGGACCCCTTTCAATTGGAATATTTTATACAATTTGGGGTTATTTCGCTTTTACCGGATTTCCTGAGAGAAATTTAGTATCGAGTCCATTCTATTTGAGTACTTGGAATATTTTTCTTGCCTTTCCCTACATTTTATACGGATTATTCTCACTCAATTCTTGTTATAAAAAACACGACTTGATATATATTTACAAAAATAAATCCGTAAAAGCGCGTCCACTTGCGTTTTTATACTCAATTTTTCTATTTATCATAGGTATAACTTTTTTGATATTAGCTTCAGGGTATCGATATCTCTTTTCCCTCGATCTCACTCACTCTAATATCGATCTTTTATTATTGCTCACGATCATCATTGACGGATTATTATTATTTGCACATGGCCTCATAATAAAAAAAACTGCCTTACCTGAAATTACTCCCGATTTAGTAAATCGTCGCAGACGGCAATTGGATCGTATAAGCACGCCAATAACCAGAACATCGCCTAGTAGGCAAAGAACCGTGTCTGCTAGTACATCGAGATCAACACATCGTAGAGAAAAACCTAGAACCACTTCTAGCAGAGCCTCAAGATCTACTGCTCGTAGCAAAACAGCTTCTCAAAGAGCCAGAGCTCCCACTACGCGTAGTTCAAGATCATCAATTAGCTCGACAAAAACTATTAGTCCTCAAAGATATGCAAATCTCTTACCGAAAGCAGGAGTATTAACATTAGAAGATTTCAAATGTATTTTTTGTTTTAAATTACCCGAGCTACCGGCAGACAAGGGACGTGGCATAGTATTGTGTCCAAATTGTAAACATCCTGCTCACGCTGACGAATTTAAGGATTGGCTCAAGAGTTCTGCATTATGCTCTCGTTGTGATACTCCAATACCCACAAGAGATCGCCACAATCCAAAAATAATATCGGTAAAAGAATATTTAAACGTGATTAAAGAATTTTCAAAACAAAAAAAGTAAATAATTCATATTTCAGGGAGAAAAAAAACTATATTTAAAGCCAGGTAAATCCCAAATATTATCATGAAGATTCTACAGAAGATTAAAACATGTTTATAAATTTTAGGATTTAAAGAGCGTCCACCTAGAAATACAAAAACAGATAAGAGGATGTGCCACACAAAATCACCTAATTCATAACCATTGAAAAATTATAAGAGACCTAAGGGATTTTCAAGGTTAATGTTAAAATTTATTATGAAATTGTAAAAGTTTATTATTTTGATATTTTTTTATATCCTTTAAAGGTTAAGAATAAATTTTTTCACTTGCTATTTAGATGGAAGATAATAATTTTATTTTGGGGATATTTTACTCAGATGAGAATAACTTAGTTTACGAAAATATTGAGTTTTCGGAAAATCTATCAGAGGAAAATAAAAGTCAATTAAGGATGATCCCATTTAAATTTTTAGGGCCTATTTTTTTAACTGCTTCAGATAAGGTTAGTGAAAATTGGAAAATAAATTTTATCGAATCCACATTATCTCTATATCAAGAGAGTCCGATTAAAACAAGCGTTATTCAATCGTTCTTTAGTCTTAATTCATCAATATATTTTGAAGAGGGAATTACAAATCTTTTCATTTTAATAGGTTCTCCTTATACTGAAGATGTATACTCTATTTACGATAAAATAGTTAATTATATACATCCAAGTATAATCAACGATATAATTATTAACAAATACGAATTTGGAGATAAAATCAGGAACGATCGCATTATTAAAAAAGAATTAAATCGAGGTTTCAAGCTAATTAAATACTCTCTTGGGAGTTCAAGAAAAATGTATTGGAATAAGCAATATAAATACTATTGTGTAGGCTTAATAGAGAGAGTAAATAGTAATGATTTAAAAGAATCTTATCTGTATACTTTTAAAAAAGACGATTCTTTATTAAGGAAATTTTTACCCTTCATCCCTTCTTTTTATGTCATGGCGATCGTACCAGATTATTATGAAAAACTAGTTGATGAGACTTTAAAATTATTTGAAAAGGATAACATTTATTCTAATATCAGGCAGATTAATCTTAGCAATGAAAATAAAAAAGTAATATATCTTGAAGAATTTAGTATGAATCATGGCATTAAAAAAAGTTATGGTGTTATATTAATTGCTGAAAATGAAAAGAATAAAGGGGCAAAAAATATTTCTTTTTATAAAAAAAATCTAAGGTTAAAATTAGATAAAAACAAAAATGTGAAAGAACTCCTTGAAATAATCAACCCTCGATTTAGTATTAAGAAATGGGGAACAAATTCTGAAAAAGAACTCAATGATATTCATGAAATGCTTGATAACACAAATTAAAAAAAAATTAATTTAAAATAATATATTTGAAATCGCCGCACGATGGAAGAATCTGAAATTAATAAAATTTATGCAATGGATAAGAAAAGATTGCTTAATTATTATGAAAGAATCAAAAAACAATTCAACCATTTAGATCATCTTCAACAAATTACAACATTTCTTAATAATCAATCAATCGGAACATCATTTGACGAAGTTCTGAGCATTCTTGAATATTTTTCTACAAAAGTTAAAGATGAAAAAAACATTTTAGATTTTGCTTTTGAATGGATAAAAGCCCAACAAATTCGATTAATATATAAAAGACATTTAAGTAGTGCCACTTATCCAAGAGGTGATTTCGAACTCGCTGTTGACGATTGTATTTCAGCTTTTTTCTTACAATACGATAAATATATAAGAAAAATACTTAAACAAGAAATTCAAGAGCATGAAATAGCCGCTCTTTTCGAAATTTTTTTATTCCATATGAAACTAAAAATCTTAATCTGAAATTAATCTTAAAAAGTCAGAAACAAAATGTTCCAACAATTT
>JAUWRB010000126.1 GCA_030610785.1 Promethearchaeota archaeon
AGATTTTCCAATCAAAGAAGAGATATAAGCAGAAACATTTTCAGCCATCTCTATTGATAAATTCGATTTGATTGGAAGTCCTGAAGAATCACATATGATAACACCACGAACTCCTTCCTTCTCTTCAAATCTACGTATTATCGCCTTAACTTCCCCTACATCAATCAATTTTATATATTCACCTTTTATTAGAAAAAATAATAATTCTAATTATTATAATGCTTATTCATATTATTATATTTATTCTTTATAGTTTTATTTTATTGTTTAACTTTATCATGAAAATTCAAGCTCAAATAGCTCAAATAGGTCGTTCCTAATTTTTTTTTTTTTACTTAAATAAAACTAAAAGAGATTATAAAATCATGAGCATCGAGCCAAAATCTTTCAACCATTTTCTTTTACAATGCCCTTTCTACGAAAGGTGCAAATTACCCAAGATCGAAACTTGTGTGATTCTTGACTGCAAGATTTGCCCGGAATATCAGACAAGGGCTAGGAAAATCAAGTCTAAATCGCTTTATTAAAAGATTTTTAATACAAAATTTATTATTTATATTATTTATTAATAGTAAAATAAGTGTAATGCGTGTTGTTTTAAAAAATATTGAATTATTTTTAAATAAATTTAAATATTTGTTGGGGTTCAACTGAAATGAAATATAGAATAGAAAAATTAAATCTTATAGATATTAAAGAGGTAGAAAAATTAATGAAAGATACAATTGATATTTCATATAAAAAATCTTACTCTATTGATGCGATTACTTTTATAAAATATACTCATTCAATTAAATTTATTAAAAAATTGATAAAAGATGGCCATGTTGTCAAAGTATCAATAAAAAATAATAAGATAATAGGAACAGGAGCGTTGATAGGCTCTATTCTAACGCATGTATATGTTAATCCGAAACATCATAAGAAAGGAGTAGGAAAATTAATTGTGTCTTATTTGGAAAATGTTGCTTTAAAGAAAAATATAAAGAATATTACTTTAGAAGCTAGTATTCCAGCAGTAAAGTTTTACGAGCATGTTGGATATAAAAAAATTAAGAAAAATTACATGTCTATAAATAAAGATTTAATAATTGAATCAACAATAATGAAAAAGGAAATAAATGTTTTCAATACGTTTAGTTCTTGATTGTAATAAAATTACCGAGATTAAGGGACTTGATAATTTGGTTAATCTCGAATATGTTGACCTCCATGGTAATCCGATTACAAGCATCGAGGGGCTCTTAGAATTAAAAAAGCTTCCAAAATTGAGAATAGTAAATCTTAGAAGAATCGGCGTTAATCCTTCAGTTATTAATAAATTCAAAAAAGATAATAATATTTCTTTTATTATTTATGATTAATAATTTATTGAAATTATAAATTCAGGCATCCATTTATGAAGGAAGTGAAAACAATGGCTATAAATTATAATTTATCCCTATAAAAAATAGTTCCTGAAATAATTCAATTCTTTTTCGGCACCTATTGAAGTAATTCCCATATGTCCTGGAAAAATAATAAAGTTATTAGTTAATTCAGCGTTATGCATGATTTTAGTTTTGATACTTGAGAATAATTGATTTGAATCTCCCCCTGGCATATCAGATCTTCCAACACTTCTTCGAAATATTAAATCTCCTGAAAAAATAACTCCATCAATTGCCTTATCATTATATTTTTTAACATCATTGGTATAGAAACAAATTGAACCAGGAGAATGTCCGGGAGCATGAAGAATTTTTAGAGTAATTTCTCCTATTTTAATGAAATCTCCTTCATTTAGCCATTTATCTGCTTTTTTTCGAGTATAAATACCAGAATCAAATTCTTTTTTATTATACATCAACGGAATTTGGAAATGTCTCATGATTCTCCCTACTTTTTGAACGTGATCAAAATGTCCGTGTGTCAACAGTATAGCGATAGGTTTAGCATTTATTTGTTCGATATTCTTGATAATGATATCAGCGTGCCCACCTGGATCAATTATTACAACATCTTTCGAAGTTTTGGAACCAAAAATATAACAATTCGTTCCAAGTTGTCCTACAACGAGTTTTATCAAAATCATGGCGATAACTTACATTATATCTAAGATTTAATTATTTAATATTTACAAGTAAATTAAATTAATCAATAATTAAAAAAAAAAGCAAAAATTAGAGATTGTTCAATTGTTTATTAACTCGTTAATTTCAACTAATTTATTATAGACATCTAATCCTTTATTTGTGAGTTTAATAAACTTTTTTTTATTATCGTTTTCGATTTCAATCAGTCCTTTATTAATTAAAAGATCCTTCACTCGAAAGAACGAATTATAATAACTAAATTTATTTAATTCGTTGTAAAAGGAATGCTTTTCCGCTTTATAACTCTTGAATTTAGTTAGAACTTCTATCGTGTCTCTGAAACCTTTTTTCTTTAGAAATCCAATTAAATCACTTATGACCAAAATTATTCAAACCCCATTTTAATTTAGACTCAAATTTTTTACAAATTTGTTATAGAAAAAAAAGTAAAAAAGTTTAAAAAACCTTTTGAAAATTTTTATTTTTTATTTTTTTTTTTTCCCACTACAATCCCATTTCGATCTTTTTTTATTAAAACATTAATAAAAATGATTTTTTTTAATAAGGAATGTTTATAAAACAAAAATTTTACAGATTCCTCATAATTATAACTAATAAAATAAAAGAAAAGTTTAAAAAAAAAGTTATATTATAATTAAATTCATTAGAAATTATTAGGATCATTCATGCTTTATTTAAACCATGATCAAAAACAATAAAATTAAATCATTTTTCTACGAAAATTGATAGTTTCTTCCTTCTCTTAATAAACCAAAAGTATATCACCACTTAAGAAGCGACATATTAATTAACATAAAATATTTAAGATTTAATGATTTCGATTATTTTTTTAATTACTTCATCGATTTTTTTTTGTTTTATTTTTCCAACTTTGTAGAGAATGATATGACTATCTGCCGTGAAAATTCGATTAGGTCTTATGTTACTCTTTTTCTTCAATGAACCACTTTGGAAATCATTATCATTTAAAGCAAGAGAATATATATCTGAAATATTATGGCTGGTAATCTGACATAAAATAAGATCAACGCCTATTAAATCAGCAATAACTAAAGCAGGTCTGCGTTTTGCTTGAGAAAGATTAGAAAACGGAAAAGGAACTACGACTACATTTCCTTTTATAAATCTTCCCATACTTTATCTTCTTCTGGTCGAAGCCAATCTTTTTTTAAACTTGATTCACTCATTATCGCAGTTTTAATGTCTTGTTTAATCAATTTTCCCTTGAGATAATTAATATAATCTAAAACTTCATCCATAAGCTTTTCAGGAAAATTATTTAATTCTGTAATAATCTGATCTATTTTTGACAAATTTAACACCTAATATATTAAAGAAGATCAAAACTTTTAAATAAATCTGAACTTTAAGAATTTAAAACCGTGTCAACTCATTAAGAGATTGGATTTTTTTCTGGAAAAAAATTTCAATCCATTAAAAATTGATAGGAATTATTTTAATTATTAATTATTAGGATCATTCGCGCTTTATTTAAACCATGATCAAAAACAATCAAATTAAATTATTTTTTTAAGAAAATTGATAGTTTCTCCTAAAAAAATAAGAAGAAGAATATAAAATAATAAAGAACATGATATTAAATAGAATATTTTCATTATATATTTTAAGAACTAAAATTAAAAAAAAAACTAATGATTTGATACATTATGGGAAAAGAGAAAGAAAAGGACAAGGACAAAAAAGATAAGGACAAAGATAAGGATAAAAAAGACAAGGACAAGAAAGATAAAGACAAAGATAAGGATAAAAAGGACAAAAAAAAGAAGGAAATGGGCGACCAATCTTGGAAATTAAATATAAGCTCTATTATAGATAATTATATCGATGCTTATGAAAAAATTACGAAAATTTTTCGAGATATAGATTCATATGTCTTAAAAAGCGCAACTTCTAAAGAAGAATTTATAATAAAAGTGAAGGAGAGCATAAATAAGTTACCAGAGGCAAATAAATTATCGTTCGAACCATTTTTAAAGGCTATAGAATGAATAACTCAAATTTTTTTAATTATTTTTTTTTTTATTAATTAACTTCTTATAAATTTAAATTTTTAAGAAAAATCGTGAATTTTCGAAAATATTTTGAAATTGGAAATGGTTCCGTTCCTATTGTTTTATCCTGTGCTCATGGTGGGTATAAAAAACCGAAAATCATTCCCAATAAACTGAAAGGTATAGTTATTCCGGATAGAAATACTTATTTTATTGCAAAAGCGATTATTCAAGGATTAAAAGCCAAAAATGTAAAAATATATTATATTCTGAGTAAAATTCATAGAAGTAAAATTGATTTTAATCGCCCACCAAGAGCAGTTGTAGCTTTCAATCAGTCGTCTAAATTAGCTAATAATATTCACGAGGCTTATCACGATATAATAAAGAAATTTACTCAAAAATGCGTCAGCCTTTATAATAGATGCTTAATTATCGATTTTCATGGTTTTACTAAACCCAATAATGAATATCCCGATATAATTTTCGGAAATATTTTCGGAAATGCGTTACAAATCAATAATAATTTTAAAGAAAAAAATTCTAACGATTATTGGGGTTTAAGTCATTTGAGTAGAGAATTTTTCAAATATTTTACTTTAGATACAGGGTTAGGAATAACAGATTTTAATCTTGCTTATTCAGGAGGATATATTATTCATCAATTTTATCGAAAAAATAAAATAAATGCCACTCAATTGGAAGTAGCGAAATATATCAGGTTAAATAACGAATTATCTAATAGATTTATAAATGCATTTGTCTCTGCTATAATAAATTGTATAAAAAAATAAAAAAGTTTTAAAAATCATAATAACAGATACTTAAAATCCGGACATATATTTTAAGTAAGTTTTATTTCTTTTTTTCGTTTTCTTCTGGGATATCTAGTATTATTACTAAATCTGCCGGTTTTCCCTCGTAAGTAATTGTTTTGGAATAATTTTCAACCCAAATTATTTCTCCATTTTTTTTAATGCCTCTATATTGATAACGATTTATCACGTTTTTATCTCCGATTTGTTTTTTAATTGCTTGTTCCAACACCATTTCCTTATCTTCAGGATGTACTAATTTAATAAATTCTCCATGTTGCCAACTTTTCATTTCTTCAATTGGATATCCAACAATATCTGCAAGTCGTTGATTAATGTATTTAAACTTATTGTCTTGAATAATGCATAATGCCATTATAGATTGTTCGGCAATTAGTTTGAATTTTTCTTTTGATTCTTTCAAATTCTGTTCTGCCTGCATTTTTGTTATTATCATTCCTATTTCTCGTCCTATAGATTTAAGAATGCTTTTTTGATCGTTAGAAAAGAAATTACGACTTTTTGAAATAATAACAAGAGCTCCAATAATTTTATCTTTAGAACATAGAAGGATGCTGGCAAACGATATAAAACCCCACTTTTCTGAAAAAGAAGATATCCTTATAGGAGTATTTTCCATGAAAATTGAACTTCTTTTATTTGAAATATTATTGAGGATATTTTCCTCAAATACTATTCTTTTCAAGTATTTTAAAAAATGAGGCGTAAGACCTTCATTACACGAGAGCTTTAGTGTTTTATTAACTTTATCCTTTAAAAAGATGCCCCCTCCATCAAAATTCAGTAATTCAAGAATTGTATTTAAAATTTTTTTCAATAAAAAGGATAATTCTTTAGTATTATTCCCTAATCTCATGATTCGATTTAAAATTAACATTTCTCTGGCTTGTCTTTGTAAGTTTTCTTCCAACTCTTTGCGTTTGGTAATATCTCGGCAATTCATCGCTATTAATTCAGGTTGACCATTTTTATATTTGGCAACAACGCTAGATGTACACCAAAATATCCTCTTTTTTCCATCTTCTCCAATATGATCTATTTCTATTTCGTGAATTCCTCCGTCAGCCAAAGTCTTTGTTAAAATGCACTTTTTGCAAGGCTTTTTACGCCCATGATAACCAGAATAACATTTTTTTCCAATAAGGTTAGGATCGAACAAGTCTTTCTTAATATTATTAACCCAAACAATATTATAATTTTCGTCAATCATGGAAATGTAGTCAGTTATAGAAGAAAGAACACCTTTTAATAATTCTTGACTTCCATTTAATGTTTCTTCCGCCCATTTACGATTTAACGCATTTCCAATGATTCCAGAAGAAATTTGAAGTAATTTAAAGTTTTCCTTATTCCATTCTCCTGTTTCCTCAATATTATCGAATCCTATAAATCCGGCAAGGTTTCCTGCAACATTCAAAGCAAAAACTAATAATGATTTGATATTTTGACTTTCTAAAATTTTTCTTGTATCTTCCGCCTCTATAGTTAATTTAGAGACATCAGTAATATGGATGATATTTTCTTTAAATAATTGCTCTTTCCACCAAGGAAGGCTTTCAAAAGGGACTGCTTGAAGATTCTCGATTTGGGGGAAAACACCTTCAGCGCACCATTCATGGGTATTTATCATTATTTTTTTTTCATCATCAATAAGGAAGAGATAAGATCTGCTAGCTCCACTTAATTTGCCCATATCTCTGAGCGATGTATTCATGGCTTTATCAAAATCAATGATGCCAATGAATCGAGATGATATCGTGGATATTACTCTTTCAAATTTTAATCTACGCTTAACAAATTGTTCTGTTCTCCTCTTTTTAGTAATATCTTCTACATGAACCAAAATGAAATCGGGAGGAAAAAAACAATAATAAACAGATAAAAATTTCTCTTTTCTTAATCCTTTAAAATAGTATTTTATCTCTCTAAAAATATATTTATTTTCGCTTCCGCATCGATGTAAGTCATTTAAAATATCAGGTCGATTTTTATATAATTCTGATGCTTTTCTTCCCAAGAAATTTTTAATATTGCCTTTTGATATTTCTTTAGCGGCTATATTATAATAAATTAAAATAAAATCATTTTCAGACTTTTTCCAAGCAAATATGGGATGAGGAAGGTCATTTAAAAATTCTCTAATTTTATTTAATGAAATAATTAATTCATTTCCTATTGTTGTCATGCCCTATTATTGTAATTCTCCCTTTTTTTAAATAATTTTTTCTTAAATTCATTTAAAATAATGACAATTTAAAATATAAGATTTAGTAAAAAAAATGACTATTTCTTATCAAATTTGTAAAAAATAATTTATTAATTTTATTTTTATTAAAATATCGTGAAATAAGAAGTCCAAATTTAATAATATGAAAAATAATTGCTTTTATCTCTTAATTGTGAATTTTTAATGATATAATAAAAAGGAATTATACCAATCCTCTAAACTTTTTATGAATTGATTGAAATAAAGAAGTTATTTTTCTTAGATAATTATGATTGATGATTGTAATTTTTTTTTGAAGTTATATTAGATATATATGTTTAAATCTTTAAAATAAATTAACCAATTTAACCAAAGAATTATATAATTAAATTCAAATTATATTAATGAGCAATTTAATTGAGGAAGTATTATCATGATAAATGTTAAAGTAAAATGCATGAGCTGTGGAGAAGAATATTCTTATGGTAGAAAGATATATCACGAATGTGAAAAGAATTCTATTTATAATGGTATAATATTTGAAAAGAATGAAAATAAATATTATTGGAATAGTTTGTCTCTCTCAAAGTTAAATGAAACTAAAACTGATGAGAGTGAAATAAAATCTGTTTAAAAAACAGACATTTTTCTGCTTTCCTTGCTTTAAAAGAAATCTTCTTTAAAAATAAGTAAAAAATTTTAACCTATAATTCATTCAATCAAAATTTTATTAATTTTGGCTCGTTATTAATAATCATGAAATTAAATATCGCAATTATCCAAATGCAAATTTGGGATGGTGATAAAGAAAGAAATTTAAATAATGCCTTAAAAATTTTGGAATCATTAACAGAATCTAATAATCCTATTGATATTGTTTGTTTTCCTGAATTATTCACAACTGGATATGATTTAAGAAAAGTTGAGATTCATTCGGAGGAAATTCCGGGAGAAACTATTGAAAAAATTTTAAAAATTTCTCAAAATAAATTTATCGTAATTGGAACTATTTTGGAATTAGAAAAAGGTAAATATTATAACACAGCTTTTATTCTTGGTAAAAATGGCGAATTAATAGCGAAGTATAGGAAAGTACACCTCTTTTCTCCCATGTTAGAGAAAGAATTTATTACGCCAGGAGATAATATTAAAACTCATGTTTTATCAGAATTAAACGATTTGAAGGTTGGAATTGCCATTTGCTACGATTTACGATTTCCGGAATTGTTTAGGATAATGGCTTTACAGGGGGCCGAAATTATTTTTGTTCCCTCAGAATTCCCAAGTCCTAAAAGAAAGGTCTGGAAAACGCTCTTACACGCAAGAGCTATAGAAAATCAAATTTACATTATAGGCGTAAATAGATGTGGAAAAGGCAAGTCTGACGATTTTTTTGGCTATTCTCTCGTGTCAAATGGAAATTATATTGACCATTTAAGCGATAATGCGGAAGTGAAAGTATTTACAATTGACTTAAATACTTTAGAACCGATTAGACAAAAGATACCTCTTTTAAAAGATCGAAGGACAGATTTATATAATCTATAAAAGAAAGTTCTTAACCTTTTAGAGATTTTTTAAAATAATTAAAACAAATTTATTACTTTTCAACTCTTAAATTTTCTTAAAATGGCTTCTGAAAAACTACAAGCTGATATAGTAATTTTAGGACATATTGCTAAAGATATAATTGAAATTGATGGTGTTAGTCGAGTTGCTATCGGGGGATCTGTATATTATGGAGGGATTGCGGGAAGTCATATCGGTTTAAAAATAATAATAATTACTAGATTAAAGAAAGAAGACTTCCCAATCTTAGACGATTTTACTAAATATGGTGTAAAGTATTTTGCATTTCCTTCAGAATCAAACGAAACCTCAGGTCTTAAGAATATTTATAACTCTAAAAATGTGGAATTTAGAGTTTGTAAACCGTTAGGTTTTGCAGGATTATTCAAAAAAGAAGAAATTCTTGATATAAAAACTAAATATTTTGTATTAGGCCCAATTCTTGCTGGAGAAATCGATATGAACCTTTTAGATTATATATACATGAAATATAAGGGGATAATTTGCTTGGATATTCAAGGATTTGTACGCGTTC
>JAUWRB010000084.1 GCA_030610785.1 Promethearchaeota archaeon
AGATAATTTAGATAAAGTTGATGAATTAGAAGATGTTCTAAATTTAAACGAAAAAGATATTATCATTATTGCAAAAAATTTAATTAAAGATTATGAAATCGGAGATTTCATTGTTAGGGCTATTGATAATGTATCAATTAAGATAAAAAAAGGCGAATTTATAGTTATTAAAGGCCCCAGTGGCGCCGGAAAATCAACTCTTTTAAACTTGATTGGTGGTTTAGATCTTCCTAATAAAGGCGTGATATATAGTCACGGGGTTAAAATCTCAGATATGGAGGAAGAATCTTTAGCCACATTCCGCTTAATTAATTCAGGATTTATATTTCAGAATTACAATTTAATTAGTACATTAACAGCGGAGGAAAATGTGATGTTCCCTCTTAGTTTAGCGGGAGTGGACCTTAAAGGGCAACGAGAACGAGCGGTTAACCTATTAAGAGCAATGATGCTTTCTAATCGTAGAGAACATTTGCCATTTCAACTTTCTGCGGGAGAACAGCAAAGGGTAGCAATTGCTCGCGCATTAGCGAATGACCCTCCTTTGATACTAGCCGACGAGCCAACGGCAAATTTAGACAAAAAAACAAGTGTTTTTATTAGAGATTTTTTTAAGGATATGAAGAACGAAGGAAAAACAGTTATAGTTGCAACTCATGATGATTATTTAATACAGCTCGCAGATAGATTAATTAATTTTGATGATGGAAAAATTGAAAATGAAGAAAATGAGTCAGAAACGAAAAAATAAACATATTTAAGGTTGGACATCCATGTTGCTTGATTTTGCGCTAAAAGATTTTATACGTAAAAGAAATCAGACCTTTCCTTATGTATTGATTATTTCTATGGTTATAGCGCTTGTTGAATTTATGATTTATTTCAATTCGTCATTAGGTTTTAATTTAATTGATCAAAATTATAACGATTATTTTTTTTCAGGTTCTATTAATTTAGTATATTCTAAGTTTAACTCTATAATAATAGTTTTAATGATTTGTCTAGCGTTCGTGATTGTTATTGTTATTACAACGACTTTGGCAATATCTCGAAAAAGAGATATAGCAATAATGAAAGCTTTAGGTACTTTACCACGAAAATTATATGGATTTTATTTAATCGAAGCTTATGTTATTTTTATAATCGGTTTCGTGGTTGGTCTGATTTTTGGTTTAATATCATATGGAATATTCGCTTTTATTGCGTCCTTTTTAGGATTTATACTTATTTTCCAAATTGATTTTATATTTACTCCAATTTTGTTCTTTTCTTGTTTTATTGGAATATTTTTAATATCTGGATTTTTTATTAGAAAAATTGGTTCTCAAAATATAATTAAAACTTTTTCAAGAGATATCCCATGCGATTACGATGCCTCAAAGCGATTAACGCTGATTTTAAGGGTGATTTCGGGTTTAGGCTTAAACTTTAAAATTTCAATTATTAATACAATGAGGAGAAAAGGTGAATTTAAAAGATATATGATTGTTTTTTCTTTTATTTTCCTCGTGATATTTACTTTAGGATTAGGAACCGTAGTTTTGAATACATCTTCACATGAATGGATTCGAAAATCTCAGGGAGAAAATTTAATTGTTATTGGTCATAGTGATGTAATCTACAATTATTCCTTAATGTATAAAATGTTTTCCGATCCAAAAATTTCTGTTAATAAAGAAGATATAGAATTTACGGATTCGAAATACTTGTTTTCCTATAATGATATTAAAAAACTCGAAAGTATGAACGAAATAGAAGAAATTGATAAACGTTTGATAAAATTTTGCGATGTAAAAGAAAAGGACGGGATCCTTTATAATGGCATGTATAAAATTATAGGGCAACAGCGTACTGGAAATTTTCCTATTATTGGTATTAATCCTGATAATATTATCCAAGATTTTGAGATTGAAGGGGGCTTATATACAAAGAAGAGTTATTACGACTATATAACTATTGGAGATGGTTTAGCTTACAATTTTTTTGATTATCCTTTTAATCAAAGTCTTGAGATATTGTCATTAAATAAAAGATTTAAAATTTCTGGTGTTGTTATTGATAGCTTTTTTTCTGGTTATGCTGGATATGTAGGGTTAGATATGCTTCAAGACGAATTAAATTTAGGAAACCAAGTAATTAACTTGGTTTTAATAAAATTAAAAAATAATGCATATAACAACATTAAGGAGGAACTCCAATTCATGATTAAAAAAAATCTTGGAGATGATTTTACACATCTTAATTTAAACCCAATTTTTAATCTTAATCTCCAATATTTATCAAATTTAACATTATATCCCTTTTTTTTAATCGTTACGATGACATTAATCGCTATTCTTTCAATTTATAACTATCAGAAAGCGGGATTAATCGAAAAAGCAAGAGATTTCCTTATAATGAGAGCTATTGGCTCAAAAAGCAAATCTTTGAAAAAAAATTCTTTTCTTAGAATCCTTTTTCGTAATGGTTCCCTCATTAATTCTAAGTTTAGGAATAGGAATGATTCTAAATTCAACAATTTTATTTGAACGTTTTTATTTACCGCCATTACAAATTCCATTAATTGTTTTTACAATACTTTTTGTTACTCTAATGTTTTTGAATTTTTTAAGTATTATCCCCCTAATGAAGAAAATAAAGCGTTTAACAATAAGAAATTTTGAAATATATTGATGACTTATAATAAAATATTAAAATGTTTTTTTTCTTAAATTAAACTAAATAAAAAAGCAATATTTAGTAATTAAAGCTCAAAATTTAATTATATGTAAAGATATTATTTTTATAAAAAAAAGAAAATTCAAAGATGACCGATGAAATAACCTCCTTAAAAGCTCAAATTGACCAACTGGAGATAGCATTAGAAAAAAAAGATTTAGAAATTATTACTTATCTAGATAAAATCGATTATCTAGAAGATAATAATATGAAATTAGAGCTCCTTGTTTCTGACGAAAAATCAGATAAGAATGGAACAAAAAAACAATTAATAAATTCAATATTAACAATTAAATTTAAAGAAAAAGAAAAAGAACTCCGGAATTTAAAGGATAGCATGGGTTTTTTAAGGAAGGAGAAAATACGACTCCAACAGGAACTTGAGAAATTTACGAAAAAAACGAACTCTTCTGTTATTATTATAGAAGAAAAAAAAAAACCTCCTTTTGAAGACTTAGTAAGTGAATTACAAGGAAAAATTAATAAACAGAAAATTTTAATTACAAAATTAATGCAAAAAAATGAAAAAAGAGACAAATTAAACGAAAGATTGATTAAAAATGATATGGAAATTGAGATCTCAAAATCAGAACCTTCAGAAAATGTTAGTTTAATAGTAGAAAAAAGTGAAAATAATGAAATACTGTACAATTTAACGGAAGAGCTTCAGAAGAAATTAATTAAAACAAAGCAACAAGTCGTTCTCTTAAAAAAGGAACTTGCTGAATGTAAAAAACAGGTGAAAAAGGGCGGTAAATCATAGAACTTATTGTTTTAGGATCAAGTGGGGCCATTCCTGTTAAGGAACGAAATTTACCTTCTATTGGATTAAAATACGGCTCTGAAATTATCCTTTTTGATTGTGGGGAAGACACTCAGCGTAGATTTTTAGAGGCGGGTCTAAAATTTAATAAACCAATTAAAATTTTTATTTCTCATTTTCACGGAGATCATATAATCGGCCTGCCGGGTTTATTATTTCGCTTTAATTTAATAGATAGAACCGCACCGGTCGCTATATTTGGACCTCGAAATCTTTTTCTTTACGTGTATCTCCATAAAAAAATTTTAGGACTAAAAGCCAATTATCCAATTACTATTTTTGAAATAGACGATAAAGACAATAAATTAATCGAATATAGAGGATTATCTTCTGAAACTCCTAAAAACGAAATAAAAATTGAAGATAATATAATCTTTGAAAATAAACAATATCTCGTGAAATATACTTTAGTTGAACATTCAATAGTCACATATGCTTATGCTTTCGTTGAAAAACCTCGCAATGGAAAGTTTAATCCTGAAAAGGCAAGAGAATTAGGAGTTCCCGAAAGTCGCCTTTGGAAAGAACTTCAAGATGGATCTAAAATCAAATTTAATGGAAAAACAATCGATCCATTAAAAGAAGGAATAGTTGGCCCAAAAAGACCTGGAAGAAAAATAACTTATTCCGGAGATATGATGCCCTGCGAATCCTTTATTGACTTAGGAAAAGATTCCGATATTTTAATTCACGAAGCGACTTATGCAAGCGACTTAGCTGAAATAGCTAAGAAAAAAAAACATTCCACCTCTGTTGATGCAGCAAACAACGCTAAGAAAATGAATGTAAAACAATTATTATTAACGCACATTTCATCAAGATATCAAGAAGATGCTTCAAAACTACTTGAAGATGCTAAAAAAATCTTTCCTAACACTATTCTAGCAAGAGATCTCCTAAGAATTACTCTTAAATAACAAAATATTCGTAAAAAAATAGAAACAAAAAAAAAATTTAATTATTCCGTCCGCCCGCTATATGCGGAAGTATTACAATTTTATCCTGGGGCGAGATTTTAATTCCCGGATCAGCCTTCTTACCATTTACTAAAATTCCAAAATATTTTCCTTCCAAATTTAATTCTTTCAAAAGATCTTTAACAGTCATGGATTTTTCGGGAACAAAATTCTCGTAAATGCCTGTTTCTAATAATTCGGTAATTTGTTTCATTCTTTTTATAGCCTACTTAATAAATTAGTTTAGTTAATAATAATAAAACATTTTTTATATTTATATTTGATCACTACTGATTTTTAATATTTCAGTTTAATTTTTTAACAATTATCAATAAATTGTCTCAATCATTTCGATTAATTTTTTATTTTTAAATTAATTTTAATAAATATTAGTGTGAATGGGTTGATTTTAGATTCTTGAGGAAAATATATATAGCAATTATTTAGGAAGATTAAGAGAATCTGTAAAAAAAATTCAAAAAATTAATGATTTAAACGAAAGAATAAATTTAATTAAGGAGTTAGTTTCTTCTTCAATTATTTTTTCTAACGAAATTGCCGAATCAGGGGAATATTTTGAAGCGGGAGAGTTATTATATTCTGCAGCAGTATTTCTAGAAGATTACGATCTTGATTTTTCACAGGCTCTTGAATTATATAACCATGTCGTTCAATTGTGGGAAAAGGAAATTGACTCTTATAAAATTCAAGCAAAGCTACATGAAGTAGCTGAAATTTATTTAAAAATTGCGAATATTTACGCTGAAAAATTCCAAGACCTAAAATTAGAAAAAAAAGCCATTTTAAATAGTATTTCTTTTTTAATTTCAGAGAGCAAGCTTCTAAAAGATTTTAACGATATGCGAAGATTATGCCAAAATTATTTGAATATAGCTGAATTATATATAAAATTTTCTGATTTTAAAAATGCCATAAGATTTTATGTAAATGTTATTGAAATAACAAAAGAACTAAATTATTTCGAGTTATTATCTCATTCCTATCAACAAATTGCTTCGTGTTATGAAGAATTAGACGACTATAACAAATCAAAAGAAATAATTTTAGATGGAATTGATTTTTTTTTAATATTATTTACTGGCTTTGAAGAAAAGAACGACAACCTAGCTATAGCCCAAACAAGTCATATTTTGAAAAGGCTATACGATACAATAAATAATAAGGAACAATTTGTTAATTATTCCAAAAAAGAAGCGGGAGCATATATTAATTTAGCCGAAAGTATAGAAAAAAAAGAAGAAAATTATCAAAAAATTGCAACTTATTATAGGGGCGCTGGATTATGTTATCAAGAAATAAATAATAACCTAATTGAATCTGCCTCTTGTTTTGTTTTAGCTGGAAATTATTCCGAAAAAATTGAGGATTACCAAAAATCCGCATTAAATTTTTTTAACGCCGCAAATGTATTTAAAAATTTAAATAATTTAGAAATGGCGTATAAACATTTTATTAAAGCGGGAGATAACTTTTGGAAAATAGACCATGTAAATAAATCCACTGAAAATTATTTAAATGCTTATGACATTGCTGTTGAGGGAAATTTAGAATTTAATAGGTTTGGAATATTTAGTCAAATTATTAGAGGCTTAAATAAGGTCGCTAAAGAAGGATTGAAAAATAAACAATTTTACACCGCAGCCACCCTCATATTAGAAAGTATAAAATTCTATGAACAACTGGATACAGCAAAAGACTTCCTTTTACGGGAGATGGTTAGAAATGTGTATAAATATTATTACCGTGCTGCTAATCTGAAGAAAATAGGTTATTCTCACATCGTCCAATCCTATGTACTTGCCTCTATCTCGTGTATTCTTAACGGAAAAATAGATAAAGCGTGGGAAGTCATCTCAGAAATAGATTCTGAGGGTTATACTATCAATAATTTTAAGAAAATTATAGAAATGATTATAAACTGGGTCTCCAGGGGGCAAAAAGTTGAATTAGAAAACTTTCCCTATAATTTAAGGAGATTAATCGAAAAATCCGAAGAAATCATGTTTTTAATGAAATTATTTAGAGGATTCAAGCTAAACTAATTTTTTTTAAAAATCCTTAATTTAAATTAAAACATCTCCTTATCTTTATATATTCATGAAAGAAGAAAAGAAAATTATATTAAGTTTTGATTTAGATTTTACTCTCATCGATAATAGAGAGGGTATCGTAAATTCATTTAATTACGCTTTAAAAAAGTATAATTTACCCGAAGTTAATCGATTTTTGGTTGAAAAAATGATAGGAATGCCTTTAGATGAAATGTTCATTAACATTCATGATGCAAATCCATTGAAACTAACAATTGCCTTTCGAGAATATTATGGAACTAAGGGAATCCATCAAGTCAAATTAATCCCTGGTGTAATGACTAAATTAAAAGAATTGAAAGAAAATTCATTTACATTAGGCGTAATAACTTCGAAAAAACTATCAATGGCTGTTAAATTATTAAAGAATTTAAAGATACATCGTTTTTTTGATTATATTTTAGGTGAAACTGAAGAAATTAAAAATAAATCTGATCCTATTTTAATAAGATTCTTATTTGATAAATATCCTGAACATGAGTTTGTGGTAATAGGAGACCATCCTAAAGACAAAAAACTTGCTGAAAAATTGAATTGTCCGTTTATAGGGGTTTTAACTGGCAAATATTCTACAGAGCAATTAAAGCAAGAAAGTAATATGAAAATTTTAATATTAAACAGCGTGGCTGACATTACAATTGACAAGCTATACTCTTTATTATAGAAGTATTATTGTACCGATATCAATTATTTTGAATCTAGTAATGTCAATGATTGCTTCGGTTTTTCAAGAGAAAGCTCTTCTGCAAAAAAAGATATGTTTCGAAACTCAATCTCATGTATATCTCGCATTAATAATGCTAACTTTTTAGTAATATCTTCAGCGGAAATTCAATATCACATCCTTTTTTTTTTTTTAAAGCTTGTTTAAATTGAAAATTGTTAGAATAAATATAAACATTCGTTTTTTTAGGAAATCTATCCTAGATCTGAAAATTAAAAAAAAAATTATTCTTCTTTCCAAGAATTATATTCTTTCATGAATTCTTCTGGCTTCCATTGAGTTTCCATGTATTTTGGAATTCCAGAACTATCCCTTGGACCTACTACTATATAGCAATCAGCTTCGTCTTCCAAAGCTCCAGAAAGGCGTGCTGCCATTCCTGGTATGATGATTATTCGGTGATTGACTTTTTCAAATGCTTTAAACTCATTTGCAGCTTCAGCTATAGAGCTAGCGTTAAATTGACCCCCCGCAACAGCTGATTCGATACCTATTCCTTCACTATCTACGACCAACAACCAGGAATCAATGTTTGCTCCTTGAAGATCTTGCTCAACGGGTATTTTTGTCATGCGATAATTTGATGTACAAATAATTGGGGCCATTTTTCCCGGTTCTCCAACTTTATATAAACCCGGGTCAACAGCTGGATAAATTCTTGGGTCAGAAAATAGACTTTGACGCAATGTCATTAAAGCTAATAAGCCCCATATTTCGGTTTTCTTTTGACCTGTAGAAATAACTATTAGTGATGTATCAATAGATTCTAATAGTGCCGCCATGATTATTTCTTGATACTGATGTTTCCATAAATCTTTATCGTTTTCTATCTTTATTTGGCTCCAATACGCTGCGGGGACACCCATTACGGGCCAACCAGCGTTAGGATCTTCTTTATTTATGGCAGCAGATCTTAATTGCATTATATTATCGTAGGTAATAGAAAGGTTTCCAGAACCAAAAAAAGTACCTGAATCTAATACAATCTCCTTCACGCCTAATTTTTGAAGAGTAGCACTCAAGGATATTAATTCATCTAAATCGTGTGAATACGCAGCAACTGGCAAATTATTTTGCACGGCAAACTTTCCAATCTCTTCCCAAGAATCTTTAGTTGCTGCATAAAGTAATGGCCTTTTATCTTTTATTACTTCAGCCGCAGATAATAAAGTATTGGCGTCAAAACAACATAACATTATTGGAATGTTTGAAATTTCCGAAATTTTCTTAGCTGCTGCTTTAAAAGTATCAATATTCCCAGATACACATCTCAATGCAATACCATTTATTTGTAGCACATCACCCATGCGTTCAATCTTTAAATCAGTTAAATATTTTACAGTTTCTTCTAAATCCTCTAAATCATCTGCCATTTCTATGAAAATGGCCGTCTCGTTGTAGAACGATAGCTGGTGCCGCATGAAGCATTCTTCTCCACCGATTATGCATTGCCTATCTCCTATTCCTAGAATAACAGGTTTTTGAGGAGGAGTGGTAATTAAAATTAATTTATTGCGTTTCTTCGCTTGTTTTGGTTCATTCATTAAATGAGTGCAGTCTTGTATAGTAATTTTCCTTTCGAGGAGGTCCGTAGCGAATGCCATGCATGTGTCATAACCACAATCTTTACAATTGGATTTATCCAAAAGCGCGTAAACTTCTAATGGACTAGGTCTTCCCATTTTTTTATCTCCAAATTCTTAATTTTTTCCTTTTAGTAATTATTAATAATTATGTTTAGAATAAGTCTTATTTTAAATTAAAAATTTGTTTTTTTTTTACATTGATACACAAAAAATCGGAAACCATATGTTTAAAAAAGAAAACGATGAATAATAAAAATAAATAAAGAAATTAATACTGGAATTTCAAATCTCTTTTTCTTTTTCTTCCAAAAAATACATCGGAATTGCGGAAAGAATTATTAATGCTCCAGCAGCTGCTATAATTAATTCAGTTGCAATGGATGCTGATAAAAGTGTGCCCATTGGAACAAATATCACGCTTGCTAACGCTTTAAACGATGCCATTACCTGAAAATACAATACTTTTTTTTGAGACAAGTCAATAATCATGGAAATCATATTAATTAAAAGAAATCCTGCGAGTATTTGAATTATTCCAACTAATATAAAAAATATAAAAATATTAGTAAATGGTGCAATAATCAAAAGTACTCCACTTGCGATCGATGAAATAATTATAATTTTTTTTCTATCATACTTCTTAGAAAAAATTCCCGCAAAAATTATTCCAATAATATTCAATATTATGAAAATAATCATTAAAATTGAAAATAAGCCAATATTTTCCATTCCTAACGCATTTAAAGCCCATGGTTCAAGAGGATATTCGTAAAGCTTATCTGCGTATATTAAAAATATAAATAAACACATTAACACAATTGAAATAATTTTAACGGGGTTCTCTTCTAATTTTTCGACTTTTTTTTTTTCTATATTCACATCTTTTAATAAAAACACAATAAACAATAATGGTATAATAGATATGATCCCTATTAGAAAAAATTGATTCCAAATTGCTAAAGAATACTCATCAGTTATTATCATGAGAAAAATAAGATTGGGTAAAACGGCCCCACTTATCGATCCTAATTGTGTGCATAAAATGTTATTATCCTTAATTTTTTCGCTTGTAGAATTCTCGATCACTATCTTATCTATGGCCACATCCATTAACGAGATAAAAGCAAAATTAATTCCAAGAAAAATACCGAAAATTACCAATAAGTTCGCATTTAAAATAAAGAAAATAAAACTAATAATTATTCCAAACGCGCTTAATATTATTATTCGTTTTCTTTTAAATTGCTCTTTATCTAAATAAACCGCAAAGATGGGTTTTAGGAATAAAGCAGAATAAGAAAATATTTGAACGAAAGCAAGTTGGATTCTATTTACATTTAACACGTTAAAAAAATATATCGGCAAGTACACGTTCAGATAAATGTAAATTACTTGGGCAATAAAATATGCGTAAAAATAGATTAAATAATTTCTCTTGAATGTATTCAAATTTACCAAACTTCTATATAAATATATATTTATTTCAATCTATTCCTTTAAAAAATCTTTTCTTTATTTTGACTATTTCATATTAAATTTTTTTTTACTAGTTTTATTTTAGAAATAATACCTACTTCAAAAGGACACTTTTCCATACAAGCACCACATTCAATACAGCTTGAAGCTTGTGTGAATAACACGCAAGCTGTGTGTGTATGTGTGAATGTTTTACTTATTAAATGAACTTTAATAAAAAAAATATGATTTATTTGAAAAAAATATAGAATTTTTTATATTTATCCATTTGAGTCTTATAAAAAACCAGATTTTTTAATAAATTTTGTGAGAATAACTAACTAATTAATTTTATTTAAAAAATGGAATATATTATCATAGCATAGAATAAAAGATTTAAATAAAATTTAAAACCTCATAATATGGATTTTAATATTTTAGAAAAAATTCAAGAAAAAAACCTTGTTGAAAATATTAACCAAATTTTTCAGGATTTATTAATTGAATTACAATTTTTCTTAAATTTAGATTTTTTTCCTCAAGTTAAAATTCTTTATAATAAAATTAAAGTTTTAAGTATAATAGAAAAACCAGATGTGTTTAATTTAGGAGTTAAACGTTCGTTTAAGAATGGTCTCTTAACAATAGAATTTTTTGCGGAGCAAAAAAAATATTGTTCAATAATATTATTACGAGAGTGTTATTATGCGTTTATTCCTGAAGCGTTAAAAGATAATTTAATCATTAAAATAGTAATTAATCAAATAATTGAGAATGACTTATTTAAATTAGATGTTATTAAAGAGTGGAAATCGCTCGTCAGAAAAAATATTGTAAATTATGATTATTTGACTGCTCAATTCGACAGATTAGAAAAATTTCTGAAGCTAAAAGGAACTAAATCTATTGAAAGTCCTAAAATCTTTTTTTTTGAATATATAAGAAGAAATTATTTATTAATAAAAGAGGGAAAAGAAGATTTTTACGATAAAATTTTCAATGAATTTGTATTAAAATTCTCAAAATCCTTGAGTAATGATGAAATTATCGAAACTATTAGGGTATTAATTAAAATATTTTATAACGTAAAAAGTTATAGAGCTTTATTGGAATATCAAAATTATTTTAAAAAATTTAAGCAGAGTGGAGAAATAAAGACTAATTTAAGTTTGAGAAAATTTAGTAGCAACATTCAATGGATTAATAAGTTCAGTTATATCGGCCCCTCTTATTATATTAACTGGAATGCGATTAATTGTATCGTTATAATATGCATTTTAAGATTCAACCCACTTATAGACAAAAAAAAAGTGGATTGCTTGATAGAGAAGCTTCCATTCTTCTTAAATTCTAAATCTTCGGAAAATAATTTTGCTATTGAAGTTTCTGGCTTTTTCATAGCACCACGAGTTTTTTTAAAAGATCTGCAAAATTTTCTTGAAAAATTGGAGGAATTTGGATATGTTATTAATAAGACAGTTTTTTTATATAACAAGCATGAAAACAACCTAAATCTCAATTATTTTAGAGAATTTTACAAAAAAGGGCGAATTATCAACCCCGAACTTAAATTATATGATAATAAATACGAGATCGAGTTTAAAATCGATTTTGGCGAAGAATTTTACAATCAAAGATTTTCAATTATTGAATTTTTAATACTTGATAGAGTAAGATATTTTTCTATTACGGGTTTTACCTTTGAAAGAAGGACTGAAACTCTTAAA
>JAUWRB010000073.1 GCA_030610785.1 Promethearchaeota archaeon
ATTTACTGAATTTAAATATGACACATAAAGTAAAATTTGTAAAAAGATCAACTCTTCCTTTCTAAGTATTATGGAATGAAATGTTTTTACTTGATCCAAATTGATACCCGTCCTTATTTTTTATAAACAACGAATTACTAAAATTAATCATGAGGATTATTTAAATTGTCAATATGATTAATCAAAATAATAATTAAATTTTAATGCATTACTTAATTTCTCACAATTAGAATTATTCCTTTTTAAAAATAAATAAAAAATTAAATTTTAAAAATCGAGGTTAAAAAAATGGTTGTAATTACAACTCAAAAACCAACTGAAGAAGTAATAGACGCGTTAAATAATTTTAAAATTAAAAAACTCGTGGTTGTTTCCTGCGGTGTATGCTCAGCTCTTTGTCAGACAGGAGGAACGGAAGGTTTAGAAAGATGGACGGACATTTTACAAGAAAAAGGCTTTGAAATCCTCGCAGGTATCGTTTCTGAAGATGTATGCGACAATAGAGTAATGAAAAAGGATCTACGCAAAATTGACGATGCGGTTAAAGAAGCAGACGGTATCTTAACTTTAAGTTGTGGTCTTGGAGTTGCGAGCTTAGTACAGGTGCTTTCTAAGAATTATCCTAACAAACCGGTGTTAGTATCTAACAATACTGAGTTTATGGGCATGACGGAAAGAATCGGTAGGTTCTACATGCGTTGTATAGGTTGTGGTGATTGCTTATTAAACGAAACTGGTGGAATTTGTCCGATAACTACATGTGCTAAAGCTTTGATGAATGGTCCATGTGGAGGACAGTTAAGCGGAAAATGTGAAGTTGGAAACTATGAAGAAGATTGCGGGTGGATATTGATTTATAATCGCTTGAAAGAAATGGGTCGATTGGATTTGTTTTCAAAGTTAAGGGCTCCAAGGGATTGGAGCAAAACTGGACATCAAAGACAAGTTGTTTTTAGGTAGGAGGTGGAAAAAAAATGTCAGAAAAGAAAGTATATTCAAAGTTAGGGGAGCAAATCGCAAGGGGAGAATTCGTGCTTACAGGTGAACTTGAACCTGAAAAAACATGTGATCTTTCCCATACTATTCAAGAAGCGAAAGAAATGGCTCCCTATGTTGTTGCTGCAAATGTAACCGATTCCCCTCTGGGTATAGTAACGGTTAATTCTCTGGCTGCCACGCACATTATTCAAGAAGCCTCTGGCTTGGAATGCGTGTGGCAGATGACGGTTAGAGATGTTAATAAGTTAGGCATTGCTGGAATGATAATGGGTGCTGAAGCATTAGGTATTCATAATGTTCTCTCTCTCACCGGAGATCATCCCTTTATGGGAGATATGCCTGAATCGAAACCCGTTTTTGATTTAGATAGCGCTACATTGTGTGCACTTGTAAGAGAGATGGTTGATAAAGGTTCTATTAATGGAAAAGAGATAGAACATCCTCCAAAAATACATGTTGGTGCCGCAGCAAATCCTAATTCTGATCCTGTTGAAGCTGAAATTTTAAAAGTTGGAAGAAAAGCTGAAGCCGGCTGTGAATTTATTCAGACACAAGTAGCTTATGATATTGATAAGGTTATTGAATTTCTTCAAGGTATAAAAAGGTATAATATGCCAATATTTCTTGGAATCTTTCCCATGAAAAGCTATGCCATGGCTAAAGGATTTGATGATTTCGTTCCGGGCGTTGATGTCCCAAAAGATGTCCTTGCTAAATGGAAATCAATTAAGACAGATTATAAAACTGATAAAGCACGTCAGAAGGAAGTATACGACCAAGCAAATTATGAATTCTTTAAGCCATTCATTTCAGAACTTAAATCTAAGAATTTACTCAATGGTGTACATTGTATGGCTGTACATTACCCTAGAATTTTCCCGAAGCTCATGGAAATAATCAAAGGCTAAGAACTGGAGAATCTCTTTAAAAATTTAATCTTTTCTAAGTCTTTTTTTATATTTTTTTTTATATAACATTTATTCTTAAAAAAGAAAATTATGGAAAGTTATAAAGGCCAAATTTATTTTTTAAAATAAATTAGAGGAGATTTTACCAAGGGAAAACAAAAAAATCTTGCTTCTTGCTTCTCTAACAATTTTCTATATATAAAAGTACAAAATATTAAATAAAATAATTTCATTAAACTTTATAGAGAAAAATCATCAGACATAATCTTCTTATTTAATTTTTTATTTTTATAAAAATTTTTAACCGTGTTATTATTGAACGAAAAAGACAAAAAATTGAAAGGATCTGAAAAAAATTATCGTTTCATCCTTGAAAATGCAAACGATTTAATTTCCGTTCTTAATGAAAAATTAGAATTCGAATTAATTAACGAGAACACTCATATTAGGATTTTAGGTTATTCTCAAGACGATATGATTGGAAAGACTCGATTTGATTTAATACATCCGGATGATTTTGAATATCGCGTTAAAAGTCTAAGGAAGGCTTTCAAATCCGGTGTAGGAATGGCGGAATTAAGAATAAAGCATGAAAAAGGAAATTATATCTGGCTTGAAATGCGAGGAAAGACATTTATTAACGAGGATGGAAAAAAAAAAATCCTTATAATTTCAAGAGACATTACCGAACGCAAACATATGGAACTAAAATTAAAGAAATCAGAAGAAAAATATCGTTTTATCTCAGAGGAGGCAGATGATTTGATTTCTGTCTTCGATGATAAATTTAAAACTGAATTCTTTAACGAAAGGACTTATTCAAGAATATTGGGATACGATATTAAAAAGTTAAAGAGCCAGAATTTTAGAACATTACTCATACATGAAGCCGATCTGGAAAAGACATATAAAATATTCAAAACGGTTCTTGAAAAGGGAAGTCACATTAATCAATTAAGACTAAGACATAAAACAGGGAAATACATGTGGTTTGAGACAAAAGGGAGGATATTCATTGACAAAAACGGTAATAAGAAAATAATACTTATATCAAGAGATATTTCTGAGCGGAAACAGGCAGAAGAACGTTTAAAGAAATCTGAAAAAAAATATCGTGAGGCTTATAATCAAGAGATATTTCTGAGCGCAAACAGGCAGAAGAACGTTTAAAGAAATCTGAAAAAAAATATCGTGAGGCTTATAATCTTGCAAGTTTTTATAGGGATTTATTTACTCACGATCTCAATAATATTTTTAACATTATAATTTCGTTTGTACAACTCTGCTCGAGTTATCAAAATAATATCGAAAAAATAAATAAAGCAATAAAAATAATCGGAGAACAATCCATCAGAGGCGAAAAATTGATTGCTAACGTTCAAAAATTATATAAATTAGAAGAAACTGAAATTTCAATACGATTAATTGATGCTTGTAAAGTTCTAAACGAAGAAATAAATAGTATTTATGAGCGCTTCCAAGAGAGGAAAATTAATATAGAAATCGATGCGTCTGATAAAAAATTTTTAGTTCGAGCAAACGAGTTATTATTAGACGTGTTTGAAAATATCTTACTTAATGCCATCAAATATAACGATAAACCAATTATTAAAATTATGGTTAAAGTTTCAAGAGAACAAAAAGAAGGGATTAATTTTCTCAAAATCGAATTTATTGATAAAGGTATTGGCATAGCCGATTCCCGCAAGGAATTAATTTTTCAAAAAGGACATGAAGAACATAAGGGCGTAAAAGGAATGGGCTTAGGATTATCGCTCTCGAAAAAAATTATCGAAAAATATAACGGAGAAATTTGGATCGAAGATAGAATTAAAGGAGATTATTCAAAAGGAAGTAATTTTATAATATTAATTCCAGAATCCGATTAAACAAAAGATTCTTAAATTTATTGAGCTCAAACTTGGTTAAAAATGTCATTAAATAAAAAAATATAGTTTATCATAATATTTTCTAAAAAAAGTACGCTTAACAAAATCAGAAATATTATTTGCCTTTTTTTAGGAAAGATATAATATTAATTTTTTTTCTAAAGTTGAAGATCAACTTGAAATCAAAAAAAAGTAATGGCATATTGTTAAATATTTGAATTTTCATTATTGATTTGGTAAAAAAAAGGTTTTTTAACTTTTTTTTATTAATTGGTATCATTTTTTGGGGTTGGATTTTGATGAATGAAAAAAAAAATCACAAATTGAAAGAATCTAAAATAAATTATCGCGAAGCTTACGAACGAGAAAAATTATATAAAGAACTTATTGCTCATGATATGAATAATGTCCTTCAAAATATACACTCTTCTTCAGAACTTTGTTCTTCCTATGTGAATAATCCTAAAAAATCAGAGTCTATGATAAAAATGTTAAATATTATTAATGAACAAGTTATTAGAGGCGAAAAATTGATTTCTAACGTTCGAAATTTATCTAAACTTGAAGAGAATGAAATTTCAATACAATCCATGGACATTAATGCCGCCTTAAAGAATGCGATAAAATATATATCAAAGAGCTTCCAAGAGAGGAAAATTAATATCAACATTAAAGACATTGCTCTCGATAAAAAGTATAGTGTTCAAGCAAATGATTTATTATTAGATGTGTTTGAAAATGTATTATTAAATGCCGTAAAATATAACGAAAATCCTATTGTTGAAATAAACATTCAGATTTCCAAAATTCAGAAAAAAGGGACAAATTTCGTTAAAATAGAATTTATTGATAATGGAATAGGAATTTTAGATGCTCGGAAAAAAAAGATTTTTCAAAAAGGATATGAAATATATAAGGGCGCAAAAGGAATGGGATTTGGGTTGTCGCTCGTAAAAAAGGTAATAGAAAGCTACAATGGACAAATTTGGATCGAAGATAGAATTAAAGGAGATTATTCAAAAGGAAGTAATTTTATTATTTTAATTCCTGAGATGGATTGAGTAAATAAAAATAGTGATTATTTTTTACCTCTAGTCATTGTTTCGATTCAATATTATTTTATGACGCCTAATTAATCTTGATTTTGCTTTCTCTCAGTTTTTAGACACTTTATTTTTTTTATCGTGAATTTGGTAAAAAATTTTATAAAAGTGTAAAAACATAAATAGGATAATTTCTTTGAGTAGTTCACATATTAAGTATCAATTATATTTCGATAATTAAAAACAATAATGACTTGACTTGAAAGAATTAAAAAATGAATCAATCACTTCAAAACTTGAATTTAAAGCTATTTTTAAAGTAATACCCATGCCTATTTATTTGTGGCAAAAAGTAAAAAATGACTTAATTTTAATTGATTATAATATTGCCTCAGAAAAAATAACTAAAGGGAAAATAAAAAATTTTGTAGGAATAAATGCTTCTGAATTATATAAAGATAAGCTTGAAATTTTGGAGGAACTAGATCGTTGCTTTAATCAAAAAATTAAGATTTCCAGAGAGATGGATTATACTTTTAATAGTATAGGAGAAAAAAAAAACTTATTAGTTACTTATAATTTTGTTCTACCGGATTTAGTCTTAGTTTATACGGAAGATATCACTGAGCGTAAAGAAGCCGAACAAAAAATATTAGAATCAAAACAATTATTGCAAATAGTCGTGGATAATCTTCCTCAACATGTTTTTTGGAAAGATAGAGACTCTGTCTTTTTAGGTTGTAATAAAAAACAAGCAATTGTCGCTGGCGTTAGTGTTCCGGAGAATATTATCGGTAAGACCGATTACGACTTAGCGTGGAAAAAAAAGGAGGCTGATTTTTTCCGAGAATGCGATCGCCGTGTAATGGATACAGGAACGCCCGAATATCATATTATAGAGCCTCAGCGTGGGGCTAATGGAAAACAAACTTGGTTAGACACAAATAAAATTCCACTTCACGACTCTGATGGAAATGTCATGGGAATCCTTGGAACTTACGAAGATATCACTGAGCGCGTATTGGCAGAACAAGAATTAAAAAAATCTGAAAAAAAATTAAAACAGAAATTTAAAATCTCTGAGGAAAAGTACCGTCATTTATTCGAGTATTCCCCTTATTCTATATTCCTTTTAAACATGAATGGAACGATTGTGGATTTTAATTCTATAACGGAAAAACTATTTGGATACAAAAAAAGCGACTTGCTTAACAAAAAATTTATAGAAATTAAGGAGCTTCCGTCTGAACTTTTAATATTATTTAAAAACAAATTTGCTCTCCTAATTAAAGGAGAAACTCCTGAACCAATAGAGTTTAAAGTACATGATAAAAATAATAATTTAGTTTGGTTAATTTTACAATCTTCGTTAATTAAATCAGGCAATGAAAATTATATTCAAGTTATACTTCAAGACATCACCGAACGCAAGAAAGCGGAACAAAAATTGAAAGAATCTGAAGAAAAATATCGCCTTATCGTAGAAAATGCAAATGATATGATTTATATTTTTAATGATAAATTTGAATTTGATTATGTTAATGAACAAGCTTTCATGAAATATTTAGGATATTCAAAAGATGATTTACTTGGCCGATCTGCAATAATATTAATTCATCCAGAAGATATAAAGAGAGGTATTAAAGCACTGAGAAAAGGTTTCAAGACTGGTCAAGCATATACTGAATTAAGAATTAGGGATAAGAATGGTACATATCATTGGCATAATATTACAGGAAATATATTTCTTGATATAAATGAAAAAAAAAAAGCGTTATTGATTGGAAGAGATGTTTCAGAACGTAAGAAGACAGAACAAAAATTAAAGGAATCTGAAGAAAAATTCAGAAAAATTGCAGAACAATCGTTAATGGGAATTATTATTGCTCAAGATAACGAAATTAAGTATGTAAATAAAACTTATGCGGATATTTTAGGATATACAGTAGAGGAAATGAAAAAATGGGGTCTTGAAGATGTTGTAAAAGCAATCCATCCCGATGATTTGGAATTTGTTATGAAACAACTTAGTAAAAAACAAAAAGGAGACCAAGATGTAAAAGTTCATTATCAATATAGAGGTATTAAAAAAAATGGTGAAATAATATGGGTTGATAACTATTCAAAACCCATGAATTTTCAAGGTAGATCTGCAGATTTAGTTACTATAATAGATATAACTGAACGAAAGGAAGCGGAACAAAAAATAAAAGAATCGGAAAAAAAGTACCGAGATTTAGCTAATTCATTACCACAAGTCATTTGTGAAACGGATAAAAGAGGAAACTTAATATTTATTAATCAAAATGCGTTCAAAGTTTTTGGTTACACTCAAGACGATTTTAACAAAGGTTTGAAAGCCCTTCAAATGCTTGTTCCTGAAGATCGAAAAAGGGCAAGGGGAAATATCGCACGAGTACTACGTAGAGAAAATGTAGGCTATAATGAATATACCGCCCTCAGAAAAGACGGTAGCATGTTTCCTGTTAGTATATATGCCAGTCCTATTATTCGTAAAAACCAATCTGTAGGGATGAGATCAATTATCATAGATATTACGGAGCGAAAGGAAGCGGAACAAAAATTAAAAGAATCCGAGCATAATTTAAGTGAACGAGTAAAGGAACTATCTTGTTTGTACGGATTGTCTACCCTTGTGGAGGATTCAGACATGTCATATGAAGAAATTCTGCAAGGAACTCTCGATTTAATCCCTCCTGGGTGGCAATTTCCAGATGTTACTTGTGCGAGAATTGTCTATGAAGAAAAGGAATTCAAAAGTAAAAATTACTTTAAATCCAAGTGGAAACAATCTTCGAATATTTTTGTTAATAAGGAACAAGTTGCAGTTATTGAAGTATATTATTTAGAAGAGAAACTAGATCCTGATGAAGAACCGTTCCTGAAAGAAGAGACTGCTTTAATAAATGCATTAGCTGAAAGACTAGGAAGGATTAAAGAACGCATGAATGCAGAACAAAAATTAAAAGAATCAGAGAAAAACTCTCGCGAAGCTTACGATCGTGCGAATTTTTATAAAGATCTTTTCACTCACGACATTAATAATATTCTTAATAACATTCAATCGTCCATAATGATAAGTACTCTCTATCTACACGATCCTAAAAAATTGAACGATTTAAAAGATTTTTACAATATAATTAAGGATCAAGTAGATAGGGGAATAAAATTAGTTTCTGTGGTTCGAAAATTATTTGATCTTGAAGAGATCGAATTATTTACGAAATCAATGGATCTTTATAAATTAATAAAAGATTCAAAAGAATTTGTAATTAAAAGCTTCCCAGAAAAAAAAGTTAATATAAAAATTGATGCTTTAAGTAAGAAATTATTAGTACAAGCGAACGAATTATTATTGGATGTTCTCGAAAATATTTTAATTAACGCCGTCAAATACAACGATAATCCTGATGTGAATATCACGATTAAAATCTCGAAAAAGGAGAGTAAAGGGAAAAAATATCTTAAAATCGAATTCATGGACAACGGAATAGGAGTAGAAGATGCAAGTAAAGAATTAATATTTCAAAAAGGACATGAAGAACATAAGGGCGTAAAAGGAATGGGGTTAGGATTATCGCTCGTTAAAAAGATAATAGATAAATACGAAGGACAAATCTGGGTTGAAGATATAATTAAAGGAGATCATACTAGGGGAAGTAATTTTATTATTTTAATTCCTGAAGCGGAAAAAATTTAAAAAAATCATTTTTTAAAAAAAATATTCTCTTTTCTTATATAAAAAATTTCGATATACAAATTGTTAAATATTTAAATTATTACTAGAAATGAAATTTTATTTGGATGAAGGCTAATTGAATGGAAACGACTAATACTTAAAAGATTCAGATATTTTTTATAAAAATTTTTCGGAAAATTTAAATGATTTGATTGTTATTTTAAATTAAAAATTCGAGCATTAAAATATTAATGAACAAGATTCTTCGCAAAAATTAGGTATTTAAAAGAAGAACTACTAGAAAAAACTCTTTTAAAATGGAAGTCCTACGAGAGAATTAAAATAGGTATTAAATTTTGAATAAAAATAAAAAAGCAATAATTTTTACTGCATCTGAATATAAAAAGTTGAAGAATTTATTAAAAAATCCTGAAGACGATTATCAAAAGTTAACTTCGATAATAGAAAGTGAAGTAGAAAAAAGAATTAGAGGATACAAAGATTCTGAGGAAAAATATCTTAATCTCTTCAATGGAGCGAATGATGCCATATTCCTCATAAAAGACGATATAATTATTGAATGCAATAAAATGACTTTAACAATTTTTGGATTTAATAGTAGAAATGAAATTTTCCAGGTGTCCCCGTGGAAAATATCGCCTCGCATACAGCCTGATGGAAAAAATTCAAAAGAAAAGGCACAGGAATTCATAAAAAAAGCTCTAAATGGAACTCCTCAGAGATTTTATTGGAAACACGTTCGAAAAGATGGGACGCCTTTTGATGCTGAAGTATCGTTAAACCGCTTTAAAATTAAGGATAAATTCTATATTCAAGCAATTGCAAGAGATATTACAGAAAAATTAGATTCAGAGAAAAAATTAAAAATTAGAACTAAGGAATTAAACAATGCATTTGAACATCAAAAGCTATTTCTTGATGAAATCGTAAGGTCTTCACAATTCAAGACCGAATTTTTAGCGAGGGTGTCCCACGAGTTAAGAACACCATTGAACGCCATTATTGGATTTACCGATTTGCTTTTAGAAGGGTCATATGGTAAATTAAACGAAGCTCAATTGGATTTTCTTAAAGATATTAAATCTTCTGCCAAACATCAATTCGACATGATAACACAAATTTTAGATATTTCAAAAATAGAATCCGGCCAACTTAAATTAAAAATAAGTAAATTTTCGTTAAATAATATGATAGACCAAATTATTTCGTCTTTAAAACCATTGTATTTAAAAAAAGGGTTAGAAATAAATATTAAAGGTTTAGAAAGTCCAAAAGAAATTTGTGCCGATCCAATTAGATTCAAGGAGATAATTCTAAACTTACTTGATAACGCAATAAAATTCACTATAGAAGGAAAAATTACTATTATAATTCAAGAAAAACGTGAACAATGGGTTTTTAAAATAAAAGACACAGGCGTAGGAATTGCCGAAAAAGATTTCGATTTAATTTTTAACGATTTTTATAGAGTTGATTCGCCATATATTGCGTCTACTTCTGGGACGGGGCTTGGCTTACCTTTAATAAAAAGATTAGTGAATTTACATGGAGGAGATATAACTTTTACTAGTATTTTAGGTGTAGGTTCCACGTTTTCTTTTACAATTCCTAAAGAATTAAAAAAAAATATCAATAATAAAGATGGAATTAAGTGAGATATTTTAAACTAAAATTTTGAGATTTTTTCGCTATAACTTTAAGTTCATCGAAGTCATCTGATAGAATTGCCTTCATTAAATTAACCTTTAATTTTTTGATTTTTTCGAGAGTTACAGAGAAATTAAGATTCATTTCGTCGTGTATCATATCTAATTCCTTATAAAGAGCTTTTGCTTGTTCTAAATCAAATAATTCTAAATTAATAACCATGTGTTCATATGATTTATTCAATTCTTCCAACCATTTTCTTCCTGTTATGTTTAAACTAGATAGCTCTGTTATTGAACCCGTTTTTAGAAAGAAATTGATTTCCTTATCGTATTTTTCAAAAAAATTTAAAAAATAATTACTTATTTCATATTCAATGGATTTTAGATTAATATTTGGATTTGTAAAAAAAGTAACAGTAAATTTGTTAAAACTGAAAATTTGCATTTTTAAATTTACCCCTTTTAAATTAAATCCTGATAAATTTTGAATATTAACTTCGCTAGAGAATTTTTCTAAAGCACTAATAAACATTGGAATTAATTCAATATCAAAACGAAGATTAGCATTTTCAAATTCATTTTCTTTTTTTTTCAAAAACGAGATTAGCGCTTCATCATATAATTCTGTGATTAATAAAGACCTTCCATCTTTATCTGCGATCAAATATCCAATAAAAGGAGGAATCTTTACTTCTTCAGGAATTTCGGAAACAATAACATCTTTAAAAATATCTTTAAAATAAAAATTATTAATAATGTCATTAAAATACTCTCTCCCCTTATCAGTTAAACTTAATATTTTTTCGTCATTAGAGATTGAAAACTGAATGTGTCCTTTCTTTAATAAATTCTCAATTAAAAAATCAACATCCTTTTCAATAAGATTTAAATTAATTTGTAAATCCTTCTTAGAAATGGCGATTTCTTTATCTAACTGATAAACTAATTTTAATGTCCCGTTTAAACATGTTGAGTCTAAAAATCCTGCAGAAACAACATCTTGAAGGCAGGTTTTCAAAATTTCAACTAAATACAAAAATGTTTGAGTAAAATATTTTTTTTCAATACTTGTAAAGAAGATTTTAATTAAACTCTCGTTTGATAAAGCTTTTTTTATTTCGTTCTTTATATTTCTTAATTCTTGTTGAGCGGTTATTAAATCAATTTTGTGTAATAACACGTATATAATTGAGGAGGGCGTTAAATTGTTTCGCAAGTTTATAATTTTTCGTATAAAATCTAGAATATCTTTAAATCGTGTCTTAACATCAATTACGACCATAATTACTTTAGTATTAAGAAAAATGGAATTTTCTTCAGTTTCAAGCCATCGTTGATTTTCTTGTCCCGCTAGATCAAAAATTCCAATGTCTTCTTTCATTAATCTTAAAATTAAAGATTCTTCTCCAAAAGTAGGATCTAACGCATATTGCAATAGTTTAGTAGATGATTCTCCTTCAAAAAAGATTTTTTTTAAAGTCGTTTTTCCCGCTGCTGAAGGGCCGACAATAACTATTTTTTTACTCATCTCTATCTCAAATCTCCTTCTTTTTTTCACCAAAATAGTAAAAATTATTTAATTCTGATTTTATTTTACCAGCTAGCCTAATTAATTCATTTGCAGTAAGTTTTTCCGAAACGCAGATTAAATAAGATAGATTTATTTTAAAAGGATTAAGATCGTTCATGATAATATTCAATTTATTCGAGCTTGAAATTATCAAGTGATCAATATTATCATTTTTTACCATGTCTTTAAATGCTTGATTTAATTGGACAATAAGTTTATGAGAATAATTAATTAAAATAGTATTGAAATCTTTAGACATTGCTTGGACAATAATACTATTATTTTTATTTAAGATAAAACACATTAACTTAGAGAAGTCTTTAATCTGTCCATCTAATATTTTTTTTAAATACCTTGTATCATCGGAAAAACTACCTAATATCTCATAAAACGCATTATAAGTGCTATAAATTAACTCAGGATAAATACTAGTAAAATAAACAGGAAAATTTAATTCCTTTTTAATCAATTTTGAAAAATTTTCAAGATATTTCTCCCTAGTATCCTTTCCGATTAAATCAATTTTATGAAGAAATAATACCAATTTTGAGTTGTAAGATTTTTTTTTTATAATATCTACTATTTTTAAAATCTCATTGATTATTTCTTGATATTTTGCAACCCAAAGTGGAAAATCAAATATATATATTATAACATCTGTATTTTCGAAAGCTAAGGCCTGTTCATTTTTGTCGTCTAATAAAAAATTTAACTCTTGCCCAGACGAATCAAATAAACCCAATTTTAAATCTAACCACGAATAAACGGAAGGCGTGATCCCTCGAGTTGGTTCAAGAGGATTGTACAATAAATCCTTTGGATCTTTTCCTTCAAATATAATCTGTTTTATGCTCGTTTTTCCTATACCTGCTCTTCCTAATAGCAGTATCTTTTTTGCAGATGTTTTTTTAAAAAATATCCATTTATTTTCTAATAAATAATTATTTCGTTCATCTTTAGATTTCTGAAAAATCTCTTTCCCAAAATCCAATAATTTTGATTTGTATTCGTAGATATTAAATTTCTCTCTCTCGTGAAAAATAAGAACGAGAATTTCATACCCTACTTCTGCGACTTTCGTTTTATCACAAAAACTCAAGATACATTGTTCGTTATAATTAATTTCAATTAATTCTTCACCATCAAAATCTTGTTCATAAGCGTGAGTCATATAAATCTTATTTATTAGAGATTCTGAAAGTTTAAGAGTATCAGGATATTTAACGTCTAATATCGCACCAATTTTTCGGTCCCAGCTAAAAATAGCCAAACCTATAACCATTTTATTAATCCTTAAAAAA
>JAUWRB010000231.1 GCA_030610785.1 Promethearchaeota archaeon
TTTTTTATTAATAGGCAGGTTTTAGCATATTAGAAGCATCAATTGTTTTCTACAATACAAGAGCTTGGGGGCGCTTATTTTAACGCTGAATTAATTCTAATAGACATACTAATAAAATTTAGTGATTATTATTTTCTTCAGCCAATGAACGAGCGCTCATTAAGGCCTCTTGAACTTTTATTGTGAAATTATCATATCTTAACATTATTCATGACTCCTCCTTATATACCGATTTTTTTTAATTTTTCTAATAATTCCTTTTGATTTTTATTTATTTTTTTTGGAACTTTAATCTTTATTTTTATTAATAAATTTCCTCTATTAATGGAATTAATCTCGTAAAAACCTTGATTTTTTAACCTTAAAATCGAAGAATCATGAGTTCCCGGAGGAACTGAAACATTTAACATATTTTCTATCCCAAGTACTTGTATTTTTCCTCCAAGTACAGCTGTCGTAAATGGAATTTCTTGGATGATATATAAATCATTTCCTTTTCTTTCAAATTTTGGATGTTTTGCGATATGTATAGCAATATATAAATCCCCTGGATGACCTCCATCCTCTCCCGGCATCCCTTTTCCTTTAAGGCGTAATTTTTGATCATCTTTAATACCTCTTGGAATATTTACTGTTAAAGTTTTACTTCTCCCAGTTAAAGGATCTTTATATTGAACTCTTTTCTTACTCCCATAAAAAGCATCCATAAAATTTATTTCCATATCATATCTTAAATCCTCTCCCTCTCGTGGAATATTTCTAAACCCTGTAGATCTAGCCCTAGTGCTTCCACCTTTATTTGAAAACACATCAAAAATATCACCTAAATCGTTAAAAAAATCATAACCCTCGAAACTACTATTTTTTCCCGATTTTCCCGATCTTCCAAAAATTTCATTAAAATCAAATCCTCCTGGCGATCCAGATGTTGAATAATAATGGGTTGTTCCATTTGCTCCTTTATTTACCCTAGCACCTCCCGGGAATCCCCCCCATTGCTGATAAGATTGTGGATCCCCGTCTACCACGCCAAACTTATCGTACATCTCTCTTTTTTTATCATCATTTAAAAGACTATAGGCCTCGTTTATTTCTTTAAATTTTTCTCCTGACTTTGATTCATCTGGATTTACATCTGGATGATATTTTCGAGCCAGTTTACGAAATGCCCTTTTAATTTCTTCCTTTGTGGCGTTCTTTTCAATTCCTAATATTTTATAATACTCTTTTGCCATTCTTTACAAGCTCTCCTTGAACCTAATAATAATAATAATAAAAATAAATAATAGAAATAAATAATAAAAAAAACAACATTTTTATTCATATTCAGCATCTACAACATTATCATCTTGCCCAGTAGCATGTCGGAACTGTTCTTCTTCAATTTCATCTTGTGTTTTTCCTCCATTGCCATAAGATGCTCCGGATGGATAATGGCCCATTCCTCCAGGTGGAGTAGTTTGATGGGCATCTTGGTATTGACCTTGTCCTTGCTGTTGACCATATATTCTACTTGAGACTTCGTGTAAGGCAGTTTGCAGTGATTCGATTACATTTTTAATTCTAGACACATCATCCTTTTCCATAGCTGCTTGTAAATCAGAAATCTTCTTTAAGATACTTTCCTTTAAATCTCCAATTATAGATTCATTTTCTTTCATCAATTTTTCCGTCTGGTAGATTAATGCCTCGCCTTCATTTTTGACTTGAGTTAAGTCCTTGAATTTCTTATCATCCTCTGCGTTTCGCTCAGATTCTCGGATTTTTTGTTCAATTTCATCATCAGACATTTTAGTTGAAGCTGTTATTGTGATAGATTGACTTTTTCCTGTTCCTTTATCTTTAGCTGATACATTTAATATGCCATTTTGGTCAATGTCAAAGGTTACTTCTATTTGCGGTATGCCTCTAGGTGCTGGTGGAATTCCCGTCAAATGAAACTTGCCTAGCGTTATATTATCTGAGGCTCTAGGTCGTTCACCTTGAAGTACATGAATTTCCACCGCAGGCTGATTATCTGCAGCTGTTGAGAAAACCTCTTTTTTCTTAGTTGGGATAGTCGTGTTCCTTTCTATTAATTTGGTAAAAACTCCTCCTAAAGTTTCAACTCCTAATGACAATGGAGTCACATCTAATAAAAGTAAATCTTTTACTTCTCCTGTTAAAACACCACCTTGAATTGCCGCACCCATCGCAACGCATTCCATCGGATCTATACTTCGTTCTGGAGTCTTTCCTAATAGATCTTTAAATTTCTTTAGAACACTTGGCATTCTTGTTGGTCCGCCTACTAAAACAATTTTATTGACATCTCCTCTAGCCATGCCCGCATCTTTTAACGCTTTTAATATTGGAGCGTCTAATCTCTTTAAAACGGGATCAATAAGCTGTTCCAATTTAGCTCTAGTAAGCTTCATGTTGAGATGTTTTGGACTATCATTATTAGCAGTTATATAAGGCAAATTGATATCTGTAGATAATGAAGTAGATAATTCAATTTTCGCTTTTTCTCCTGCCTCTAAAACTCTTTGCATTGCCATTGAATCTTGTCTTAAATCTACGCCTTGTTCCTTCTGGAATTCCGAGACTATGTAGTCAACTATGAGTTTGTCCATATCTGTACCACCTAATTGCGTGTCTCCTGCTGTAGATATAACTTCAAAGACTTGGTTATCCATTTCCATTATCGTAACATCAAATGTACCTCCTCCTAAATCTAAAACGGCAATCTTTAAGCTTGCATTTTTTTTATCCAAGCCATAAGCTACGGCTGCGGCAGTGGGTTCGTTAATTAAACGTTTAACATTTAATCCCGCGATCCTTCCCGCATCCTTAGTTGCCTGTCTTTGATTATCGTTGAAATAAGCAGGAACTGTTATGATAACATCGTTAACTTCTTCACCTAAATAAGCACTTGCATCCTCCTTAATTTTTCTAAGGATCATTGCAGAAATTTCTTGAGGTTTGTATTCTTTTCCATCAATTTTTACCTTATAAGAAGTTCCCATTTTTCTCTTTATTGCCGTAATTGTTCTGTCCGGATTTGAAATGGCTTGCCTTCTAGCTGGTTCTCCAATTAGTCTCTGACCATCTTTAGTAAATGCTACAACGGACGGAAACGCTTTGCCACCCAGAGTAAGACCTTCAGCACTAGGAATAATTGTCGGTTTGCCCCCTACTAAAACGGAGGCTGCCGAATTTGAAGTTCCTAAGTCAATTCCTATAATTTTTCCCATATTTTATCACTTCCATTTTTTTTTTTGGTTTTTTTTTTTTATTTATAATTTTAATTTTAATTTTTTTGATATTTTGACCCGTGCGGGTCTTAATACTTTATCGTGTAAATAATAACCTTTTTCTAATTCCTCTAATATAGTATTCTCAGGGAGATCATCGCACCCCTCTTCGACCATTAATACTTCGTGCTTGTAAGGATCAAATAATTCTCCTTCACATTCCATTGGTTTTATTCCTTCTTCTGCGAATAATCCTTCAAAATTTTTAACTATCATTTCAAATCCCTTCTTTATATTCTCTCCATTTTCAAGATTTTTAAACGTCACCGAAGCCCTTTTTAAATCGTCGTAATGCTTGATTAATTTCCTTAAAAGACTTTCTTTAGCACGAAGCTTATATTCATAATTTTCGCGTTCCTTCATTTTCCTGAAGTTTTCAAAGTCCGCTTGTACTCTTAAAAGAGAATTCAAATATTTTTCTGATAGTTCTTTAAATTCTTTATATTTTCTCGCATCTTCTTTTAAATCCTTCATCTCTTCGTGTAATTTTTGATTTTTTCCCTTTATTTTTTTATATTCTTCAACAAGTATCTCAAATTTCTCTGCTTTTTCTTTAATTTTTTCGTATTGCATTTTTGAAATTGATATTTTATCGAAAGGATTTTCAAGAAATCTTCGACTTTTTAACGGATTGTCAAAATAATCTTCATATCCCATCATTTACACATCCCCCTTTTTATTATTAGATTTTTTTGTTATTTTGATAAATTTTAATTTGTAAGCAACTTTTTGATGTCAACCTTCAGTTGACAATTAATAATTATCAATCAATCACTACTTTTAAATGTTTCGTTTCTATTTTTTTTTATCAAAAATTATCATAAAAAGTGTATCTGTTATATTTTAGAACAATTTTTTAAATTGTGAAAAAAAAAAACAAGAAAAATAATAAAAAAAATTTTAAGTATGAAATAAATGGACAAAAAAATACAGAACAATATAATAATTTACAAATTAGAGTTGCTGGTTATAGTGCATTTTGGATAGATCTTCCCAAGGAAACACAAGATAGTATAATATCAAGAACCGAACACAATTTATAATATAATAAATAAATCTTTTTTCATTTCTTTTAAAATTCATTCATAATTTTTTCTAATTTAATTTCTTTTAGTTAATTTCAAGGAAATTCAATCAAAGAAATAAAAATAAACAAATATTCGTAAAATGCAGAAAAGAACAATACTTTAATAAAGAAAATAAATGAGAATTTTGTTATTTTTTTCTTAATTTTAATTTTAATGAATAATTTTTAGCAGATTCATTAAGATATTCTTTAAGAATTTTAGATTTTGTTTTTAAATCGTTAAAATTAATATTTTCTTTTTTGATCCTTTCTTCACTATTTTTTAACGCTTGTTCTAAATCTTTTATAGGAACTAAGGCAGTGGCAATGCAATAGAAACTTTTTGACCGTCCTTCATTAAAATTTTTTAACACGTGTTCAAGTAATTCAATTCGTTTTTTTTGTTGTTTAATAAACTCTTTAATACCTTTTTCTTTTATTAAATTCAAGTTTGATAAGGATATTCTATGACATATAAATGAATCGTATTTATCCCAATCCTTTAACCTAGAACAAGGAAACTCATTGCATTCTGCGCATGTCTCAAAACCATTCTTTTTTACACAACACGTGATTATCGAACAAGATGGATGTTTATTAAAAAAATCAAGACCACTGCATCCTGGACATCTGGAAGGACCCTGAGTATAAAATGTAGGGCATAATCCACAATCTAAACCGCAACAGGCAATAGTAGGATAAGTTTTAATTGGATTTACTTTCATTAATATTAATTACTCCTTTTTTTTTTTTTTAAATGAATTCTTATTTTTTCTCTTTTTATAATTTTACGCTAGTATAATCGTCAGCACTAAAGTCCTATTTGTTCGTTGAAAAATAATTTTGATTTTTTTGAAAGTAGGGAATAATACTATTCAAGTTGTATTTAATTCATGTCTATTTCTTGCCATATAGTGATCTAAAATTTGAACAAGCTCGGTAATCCGCTCCTTCTAAATCTTTCGTTCCAAAGGCACTCCAAGCACTTGGACGGTATATTTTTTCTTCTGGAACATTGTGCATGCTAACTGGTATTCTTAACATAGATGCAAGAGTAATTAAATCAGCACCGATATGCCCATACGAGATAACCCCAT
>JAUWRB010000268.1 GCA_030610785.1 Promethearchaeota archaeon
TTTGAAACAAGATCTTTATGATTCTTTTTTATATTCCTGTTCCTATTTTGATAGCCTCTTACTTGTCTTTTTTCAAAAAACGGGCGGCTACCAAGAGAAATTTTTGCTATTTCAATTCCTGGGTACATCCTATGTTTTAAAATTTCTGCTTTTTTTACGGCAGTAGAAATTTCCTCGCCTTCTCCTTTAATTAAAATAGATTTTTGACCGCCAGAAAAAGCAAAAATTGCGTTTTTTATGCTCTTTTCCTTGTCATTTCGATTTCGTATAATAATTGTAGTTTCATTAGTCATGAAGGAACCCCATTAACAATGGTATCAAATCGATTAAAAAGAGGGCTTATGATAATTAAATAAATATATTTAAAGTTAAAAATTTTTTGTAAAACCTTAATTCTATAATTGATTTTATAGTATTTAAATATTTGAATATTTTAAAATTAAAAATAATTGCTCGAAGGATTTATATAACGCATAGAACTCTAACAACGAATAATATATTTTCAAATTATTTTTTGGTTATTTAAAAATTAGCAATTGTTATTTTAAATTTATCTAGTACTTTAAAATATTCGGAAATCCACTCTTCGAAATGTTCAATAGTTTTTCTCTCGTTTGTATCCAAATAATCGTAAATTGGATATATTAATTCAATTTTTTTGCCAAAATCGGACATTATTTTGTTAATCAATTTATTAGGTTTGGAAATCATTTCTTTAATTTTTTTTTGGAATTTCACTTTACTTTCTTGATATTTTACAGGTTGATTTTTTTCTCGCAAATCTTTTAAAATTGCTTTACTTTTTTCAATTTCAGCTTCTAATTTTAACCTAAATTTTGGTTTTCTATATTTTTTTGTAAACGCCTCGGGATACCAAGTGTAAAATTTATTCTCGTCCATTTTTGCATCTTGTTCGTCCAATATAACTTTTATATCTCTTTTAGGGCCTAAGATTAAACCAAATTTTTTCTGTAATTGAGGTAAAGTTTTTTTAAGGAGCAAGTTTTCAATTTCTTCTAATTCTTTTAATCCTTTTTCCATGTTTTCAGTAATTTTTTCGATAATTTTATTAATTTTGTGGTTAATTTTTTTTTTATCTTGATCATAACGCAATTCTACTATGTCGTAGTCGCTCGTTATCCCCCTATCAAGGTCCATTAACCTTAGAGCTCTAATACCTAAAAAATTACTAGTTCTTTCGGTATGATCAAATACAAGTCCTATTGCAAAAGGATTCGGAATCTGGTAACCTAATTGAGTTTCTCGATCTACTGGTGAAAAGAAAAATCCAAATCCTGGATGAGTATGCCACCAACCTATTATAAAATCTGTTTTTTTGTTTTCAATATCACGCTCGTAAATAGAACTATCAATTTGAGATAAATCCACATAATGGATGGGTTCTAATTCCACGCCAGTTCTGCCTCCTTTAACGAGTGGTATCGCATCTTTAACAATTATGCGTTTATTTTCTTCAATCTTACCAATTAAAATTCCATAGACCTCACACCAGTCTTTCTTGTCAATGTTATCGTTTGCGTATCTTATTGCATATCCTACAATTCTTTTATATGGTTTCCACGATAAATGTACTGTAAAAATATTAGGACTCGTTATTATTTTGGTTTTATCTCTTAAGGAATCCGTAGATAAGAATTGGCTATCAAAAATGTTGTTAATTTCTTTAGATACTGGTTTTGAAAAGTCTTTTTCATGATTTTTTTTTGTTTTTTTTGATTGAGATTCACGCTTATTTTTAAGTTCAATTAGATCTTCATTATCATTTGTTTTTTTCTCAGACATGAATAAATATCCATTTTTCTAATTAAATATAATAAATATATATGATATTATTTTTAATCTCTTTTTTTCATGCACCTTGTTTTTTTCTTACCATTTTTTTCCGAATCACAGTTCAAACCTAAATTTTTTAAAATTTTATCTCATTTTATTTTATTATCGTTTTAATTATTTTTAGAGTTAATAAATCGTTATTCTCTTTAAAATGTAATTCTGTTTTAAGGTTTTATTGATGAGTTTAAATGGTAACTTTATTTCACATGCAATGTTGACTTAAATATTAATTTGGTTAAATATGAATTGATTTGGTTAAAAATGAAAGTTATGGCAATTTGTGGCCTTCCCGGCGCAGGAAAATCAACGGCAATAGACGCTATTAAGGATTTGGGAGTAGTTATAACCATGGGTGATGTTATTCGGAAAGAAGCTAAAAAAAGGAATGTAGAACCTACAGGTGAAAATTTAGGAAAAATTGCCAAAGAATTGCGCGAGAAAGGGGGACCCGAAATTATAGCTCAAAAATGCGTTGATTTAATTAAAACTCTAAGCACGAATATTATACTTATTGATGGCGTGAGGTCATTTTCTGAAGTTAATGAATTTCGTAAATCGTGGAAATTCCCTTTAATTGCCATCAAAATTGATGAAAAAGAGCGATTTAAAAGGCTTTCTGAAAGAGCCCGTTGCGACGATCCAAAAACACTTGAAGATTTAAAGAAAAGAGATAAAAGAGAAATTGATTTTGGATTAGATGAAGTCGTTAATAAAGCAGATTATACAATAATGAACGCCTCAACTATAGGAGAATTGAGAAAAAAAACGAGAGAAATTGTTTTAAAAATAATTCAAAATTATTAAAATTTTAAGCTTTTATTCCGTTCTCACGATAAAATAAGTATAATTTCAAATATTTTTCAAATATTTCCTACGAAAAATTAATTATCCTTGAGGTTTTGGCGGTAGATGGTATTAAAAATCTAACTTGCTATTTTAAATAATCGGCAATGACGCTTGCGAGAGAAACTTTAGCCGCCTCGTTATCAATTGAATCCGTACCGATTATTTCTTCTGCCCCTGCGTTTATAATCCTATATCTTGCGTTTTGCAGTAATAATGCGTGTGTAGCAACAACAAATATCTTATTAGCTCCACTATCTTTAGCCAATTTTATTGCCTTAGCCATCGTGCCGCCCGTAGCAATGATATCGTCTGAAATAACTACATCCTTATTTTTTAGATTTAATTTTCCTGACATTGTAATCTCACCGGTTTTAACATCTCTTATTTTCTCAAAAAAATCAACGGGAACTTTTTCTCCAAAATGTTTAGCAAAAGCTTTCGACCTCTCCACGGCTCCTTTATCTGGAGAAACAACAACAATGTCTTTAGCTCCTAAAGATTTAATGTGATCTGCTAATATTTTCATTGAATCAATATTAATAGTCTTACACGATAATTCCTCTAAGTTTTTTGGAGCGTGAATATCTACAACATAAAGCCCATCTATTCTCATTGAATCAATTACTCTCAAGATAACATTAGCAAATTGACATTCTCCCGGTCTAAAAATTTTATCTTGACGCGCATATGCGAGATAAGGAATTACAACTATTATTTTTTGAGCCCCCATCCGTTTAACGGAATCAATCATCATTAAAAGTTCAAATAACCTGCTATTTTGATTTCCGCTTGAGTTAGGTCCGGTCGATTGAACGATTATCACTTCTTTTCCGTTAATAAGAAGCTCATCTTCAATATTTATCCTTAAATAATTTTCTCCATCTGGAAAAGTTTTGAATTCTGTATTTATGTATTCTATACCTAAAATTTGAGCTATTTTAACCCCAAGAATTTGGGACGCTGGT
>JAUWRB010000202.1 GCA_030610785.1 Promethearchaeota archaeon
ATCATTAAAAATAATGATAATACCATTGGAACGATGGGAATTCACGCCTTTGGAGATCGTGTAAGACCTTATTTTGTTAAGGCAACGGTCAACGAATTAGGAATCCATGGCCTTTAGGCCATGGTAGTTCAAATGCAAATCAAGGTGTGTTAAGATTTAGTCATACTACAAAAGATAACATGGATTTAGTTTCTAAAGAAGGACTTAAAAAAGGACTTATATTAAGCGTGGATGTTGTAATGAAATTAAACGAAGAATTAAAAAAATTTCCATTTAAATATTAAATACTCTAGAAGTATTTAAATCTATAATAATCAATTCAAATCGATAATTATAAATCTGAAATAATATTTTATAATCTTAAGCTAAAAAAATTTAATAAATTAAAATTAGTGAAAAAAATTAGGAGGTAATATATGAATGGAAGATGAAGAAATAAAAAAAATTGTCCGAGAAGAATATTCAAAAATAGCGAAAACCCAAAGTTCGTGTTGTGAACCAACAACATCTTGCTGTGGATCCTCCGATCAAACTACAATAAAGTATATCAGCAAGAATATTGGATATTCAATCGAAGAAATTGAAACAGTTCCAGAAGGAGCAAATTTAGGACTTGGATGCGGCAATCCAACTGCTTTAGCCTCTTTAGAGGAAGGAGAAATCGTTCTTGATCTCGGATCTGGTGCAGGATTCGATTGTTTTCTCGCAGCGAAGAAAGTAGGAGATAAAGGAAAAGTAATTGGCGTGGACATGACCTCTGATATGATTGCTAAAGCAAGAGAAAACGCTAAAAAAGGAGGTTATAATAATATTGAATTTAGGCTCGGTGAAATTGAACGTTTACCCGTTGAAGATAATTCGGTAGATGTCATCATTTCAAATTGCGTTATAAATCTTGTACCCGATAAATTTAAAGCTTTTCAAGAGGCTTTTAGAGTATTAAAACCTGGTGGAAGATTAATGATTTCTGACATTACTCTATTAAAGAAGCTTCCCGATTTTGTAATGAATTCAATAGATGCATATATTGGATGCGTTTCGGGAGCCATCCTAAGAGATGACTATATTAAAACGATAAGAGATGCTGGATTTGAAAGTGTTAAAATTTTGGATCAAACGAGTTTTCCAATTGATGTATTGACAATGAATCCTAAAACAATGGAACTCATTAACGAGTTAAAAATTCCGTCAGAAACATTGAAAGATATGACAAATTCTGTAGTAAGCGTTAAAGTTGAAGCGAAAAAGCAAGAATTTAATCAAGTTGATATCCCTGAATCAACAAAGTTAAAAGTCGATATATATGTCCCACTAAATGCATGTGCTTGCGAATGGAGTCAATTCGTGAATCTAGTTTTTGCGGCAATTACCCCATATATTAAACACATTGATCATGAAACAATATCTTTACAATCTGAGGAAGCACGTCAGCTTAATTTACATGATAAATGTGTAATAGTCGATGGTGTTAAAAAATATGTTACTTCACATGCGCTAAAGCAAGATCTCCCGAAACTTCTCAAAGAAAAAAGCCTAAGATAAATATTATGATATTTAATTTTTTTATTTTATTTAAAATTATTATTAAAAATAACATGAAATAATAAAAATAATAAAAATATTAAAAAAATAAGCATAACAGAAACAACAATAAATAAAAAATTCTAAAAATAACCATTGGAGGAATGAAAAATTAAAGAAATTAAATTAAATCTCAGTGTACCATTAAAGAATTTATCGCACGGTAAGAAATTCGCTGTTAGTGTAAAAGACGATGCAACTGTAGTAGATGCTTTAGCGATGGTAGATAAACATGTATTCGAGCATCCAGAGGAGTCGATTTTTCCAATATTTGATGGATATATCCACAATTATCTACAATTATTCATAAATGTAGAAGAAGAGTATATTTATGAGGATGTTGGAGTTTCACCTTATGCACCTGATGAGCAAGGAGCCATGAGAAAATTTAATCCAATAAGAGATGATTTGTATTTCAATTTATATCCCGAAACAAAACTTGATCTCCAAATGGATGTGGGTTGCTGATGAGAAAAGGTGAAGAATCGTTTAGATATTGGAAAATTCAAAACAATAATTCGTAAAAGATTCGGAAAAAATAATGAATATTTTGCTCATTACTATAAAGAAAAAGAAAAATAAATTTGGTTAAAATGGAGCTTGAATCTAATGTAAAATGCCCGCATTGTGGCCATTTAAATAAAACCAAAATACCTGAGAAAATGTGATTGATGTGGATTAAATGTCAAAACTGCGAAAAAGTAACATGGGGTCGTGAGAATCCTCGCGGTTGAAATTGAGTCTTTTGTAGTCATGGCGATGTTCCTTGATCACGAATTCAAGAAATGCAAGAAAATGAACAGAAATAATTGAAAAATACGATGATATCGATAAAAAAATTCTAGTTATCGGTGGAGAAGAGAATGCAATCTCGATTTTTCTAAACTTTATGAAGAACATGTTAAAAGATTTAACTCAAAATTAAATAACTCTAAAAGATTTGTTAATTTGAATCTCTATGGACTTTTGTGTTCTAATTGATGTTCTTCTCTTAATTATTTTAAGATTAAAGAGATTATTATTGAATTAATTCTCATCTTTATGATGAACGTCGTACAAATCCTTATTTATTTATAATTTTTCTTTTATTATTATTGGAATATTTATAGAAATCACGTGAAAAACTAAAATTTTTTAATAAGATCTGTTTTATAGATATAAATTAATTTGTAAAAAATTCGAGACAATTAATAAAAATGTTAACTCCAGAGCAAGTTAAAAATATTTTAAAAGAAAATTGTATCAATTTACGGTTTCATGCCCGCGGAGGACAAGGTGGCGTTACGGCATCAAATTTATGTGTTGAAGCTTTTTATGGTTATGGAGTATGTCAACCTAGATTTGGAGCTGAAAGAATGGGGTCGCCTACAGAGAGCTATGTCCGATTATCAGCGGATTATAACTTGGTACGCGATAATTCCGCAGTTTATGCCCCTCATTTTGTTTCCGTGCTTGATCCAAGTTTATTAACCGAGGTGGATGTCACTGCTGGTGTCCCTCATGGTGGATGGTTAATTGTTAATACAACAATGAATCAATTAGAAATTCAAGATATCGTGAAGAGAAAAGATTTAAATATTGCTACAATAGACGCAACCAGAATTGCATTTGACATCTTGGGAAGAAATATAACAAATACTATAATTTTAGGAGCTTTAGTTCGGGTTTCCCATCTAGTTACGCTAGATGAGTTAGCAGACGCTATCCTGAAACGATTTAAAGGAGCAATTGCGGGAAAAAATGTTGAAGCAATTAAACAAGCTATAGAAGAAACATGCCTGTATGAAACTGGAAATGACCCGGATTTTTCAGAAAACACAAAAGTACCATACCAGCAGGTTAGTTTAGGGTTGCCAGGATATCAAGAACTCGATATAGCTGGTGTATGGTATTGTGACGAGGATGTTATAGAAGTTGGGAGCGACCAAGTAATCACGGGCTCATGGGGCGAATATGACATGATCTGGGACGAAGAAAAGTGTACGGATTGCGCCCAATGTTGGTTCATTTGTCCTGACTTTGCAATATTAAGAAAAAAAGGCGAAGATGGATTATGGCACATGTCCGGTATTGATACGATTCATTGCAAGTCTTGTCAAAATTGTCTTGAAATATGTCCCGTTCAAGCTATAAGTAAAAAATTAAAACAAAGTCCGGCTTCTTGTGCCACACCGGAATAAAATTGGAGGTAATTAAAAAATGTCAATAGAACCAATGAAATTATTTTTCAAACCCATTAAGGAGCCTATTAAAACGGCCATGATTGGTAATTACGCAGTAGCAGGCGGAGTTACACAGACAGATCCTGATGTTATTTGTGCTTTTCCAATCACTCCTCAAACACAATCCGTTGAGGGATTGTCTGATGTCGTCCATCAAGGAAGATTAAAAGCCGCATTTGTGAATGTCGAATCTGAATTAGCAGCAATGAGTTATTCAACAGCAGCTTGTGCAGCCGGAGCCAGAACCTTTACAGCAACGGCGTCTCAAGGTTATTTATTGATGGCCGAAGCCTTACCAATGGCCGTTGGATGGAGAGTTCCATTAACGATGATGATTTCTGCTAGAGCGTTTAACGCACCCAATTTATCGATCTGGAACTCTTGGGAATACACTTTAATCGATTTTGGTTGGAATTGTATCGTCTCTGAAAATGTTCAAGAGACCTACGATGCAGCCATTCTTTCAGTAATGATATCTGAAGACTCATTATTCCCAACCATGTTTGTTCATGACGGATTTATAATATCTCATTCCGTTCAACAATTAACTTTAATTCCTGACGAAGTTGTCCTTAACTTAACACCTAAAAAGCCGAGGCATCATATTACTCCTGAGCACCCGGGTACATGGGGCGGAATTGTCACACCTGACTATTTCATGGAAGGAAGATTAGGTTTAGATATAGCAAAAAAGCCAGTTTTAGGTCAAATAGAGGATGTTTTTAAACGCTTTAAAAAGGCCACAGGTCGAGAATATAACTCGATTGAATCGTACAACTTAGATAATCCCTCTAAAACCGCTTTCATTACAATGGGCTCTGTATGCGGAAATATAATAAGCTGGATGACTAAAAATAAAGATATTGGGCTCATTAAAATGCGAACTTATCGACCGTTCCCCTACGAGGAATTACAAAAAATCGTACAAGAACACGATATTGAAAAACTAATCATTTTAGAAAAGTCCGATTCTCTTAATAACCTATTACCGCCATTTGCAACCTCAATAGCAACAGCTTTATATCCCCTTGGGACTTTATTCAGGACCTTCATTGTAGGTTTAGGAGGTCGAGATGTTACAAAAGATGAATTTGATGTAGCTAAAAAGAAAATGCAATCAATAACGGACATGAAGGGGCAACTCTACCAGTATCTCGGCGTAAGAGAAACTAAAAATAAAATGCATGGCGTGGATATTTAAAACGTCAAAACCCGAGAAAAATATAATAAAATTTGCCTTACTCCCAAATAATTTTTTTACTCTAATTTTTTTAAACCTCTCTTAAAGAGCTGAGATATTTTAAAATCTCTTCTTTAAATAAGTTAAAATCAGGAAGTCCATTTCTAATGTCTTTAAAAGCAACTTCATCATCAATTGTACCATACCGATGAACTAAGAAATTTCGAAATCCCTTTAATTCCTTAATTTTCTCAGTTATTTTTTTTGATAAAATATTGTTATCCGACAAAGCAACTATAATTTCATCTCTATTTGAAGGAATTCCTAATTTTAAATCCGAATTAATTATTGAGCAAATACTGATGATTTCTTGAATTGACGCTTCAATTCTTTTATAAATACCGTCTTTAACTAAACCTAATGCTTTAAATTCGCTTAGTTTTTCAGGCAGATTTTCTTTTACTAAATCAATATTTTCTTCAATAATTTTAAGTTTAGTTTTAATAGCATCAGTTCTCAAATCTATCACCGATTAATATATTCTAGATAAAATGGATAGAATTCTTCATATTCCTCAATCGTTTCATTTGCGATTTCATATAATCTATTTTCTTGCTTCACATAAAGAATTTTACCCTTTAATACCTCAATCTGAACATATAATGGAAGTAATTGAAAAATTTGAATGTCAAGTTGTTCATTGAACATTTTTAATAATTTTAAACGTATACTTGAAAGTACATTTTTCTCTTCATCAATATATAAACAAAGATCAATATCACTATCATCTAGATGATATGAACTGAGAGAAGAGCCATATAAAATAACAAATTCAATTTTAGAAAAGAATTTTGTTTGTTCTAAATACCTTAAAAAATATTTAGTTAATTGTTCAATCTCTCTTTTCATATAAAAATAATATTTTAGTTAAAATATATAATCATCGATAAAAGATTAAATTAAGTTTAATTTGGTTCTCTTTTACATTACTTTTTGCCCTCTAATTGGTTTTTTTTAACTAATTGTTTTTTGTTTTTATATCTGGATTGTATGGTTTTCCGTGCGAAATTCAAGATTCCTCCGTAATGGAAGTAGCTAAACGATTTAAAACCAAAAAATACATCGAAGAAGAGAGTCGGCTCTTTTAAGTCGCTCTCAGGCGAAGTAAAAAGTTTCTTTATCTTTATAGTATCGAAAATAACAACTCAATCTTTATTGACGAAATAATATCTCATTTAATGAAATTTCAAATCGATTCCTTACC
>JAUWRB010000266.1 GCA_030610785.1 Promethearchaeota archaeon
CGCTGTCATTTCAAAAACCGAAATCAGAGGAAAAATAAACGTTGAAATTGGTGGTATTGGAAGCATAATTCCGGAACATATCAAAATATTTGTGCCAATTTTAGAAGATGCATGGAGGGGCTCTTTTAAGGAGATCTCACGGGCCCTTAAGACATCTTACCCTTCTCAGCAACCAGTTCAAGTGCCAACGCAACCTCAACCTGCTCAACAACCTGCTCAAAGTCCAATAAAACCTGCAATTCTTCCTCAACCTGCTCAACAACCAGTTCAAATGCCAACGCAACCTCAACCTGCTCAAAGTCCAATAAGACCTGCAATTCTTCCTCAACCCGCTCAAAGTCCAATAAGACCTGCAATTCTTCCCCAACCTACATCATTTCAAGCGCCTATTCCAGAGAAAAGCGGAGTACAGGTTCAGAAGGCTCCAATTACTAATGTTTCGGAGAGTTCGGGACCTCGTGATGTGACTTATTTATCAAAACAATATGATTTATTGTTAAATAATATTGACGGGATGACCGCTGTTGAAGTATCTTCAGCTTTGGAAAAGTTATATAATGAAATAACTGAAATTAAGGGATATTCAAGTGTATTAAACCAAATTCAATTAGCATCTTCAAATCTTAAAATGAATCCGGTATTAACTCAAGCAGATGTATCTACACTAAAAAAGAAAATGTCGTTTTGGAGGAAAAAGTTACATCTCTGAAATTCGTTTACTATTATTTAATTATTATTTTTTTTTTTAATTTCTAATAAAAATGTATTAAGCAATATTCAAAATTTGTTTCTTTTAATGTTTTCTTTATTTTTAAAAACAAAACAATTATTATTTGATTTTTAATTTCTTTTTTTATAATGCACGATAAAATCACTGTAAAATCTGGAAAAATAAATGAATACCTTCATCATGTTGATTTAAAAGCTTATGGTGCTCCTCGAATGTTATCAATTTATATCGGTGAATTTGACGATTGCTCTATAATTCTTGATTCAGGCTCTTCAAATGACATAAAAAAAGTTATAAGGTATCTAAAAAAAAATCAGATTCCTTTATCTTCAGTTAAATATCTTATCACTTCGCACCATCACTTCGATCATAACGGCGGAGCTTGGAAACTTTATGATGAGCTAAAAAAACATAATCCCGATGTAAAAATCCTAACCAATCAAGCCACTAAAGAATTGTTAAATGATTATGAGTATCATCTGAGTAGGGCAAAACGCACGTATGGAAATTTAATTGGTATCATGAAGCCTATTGAGGAAGATGCGTTCAAAATCATTGAACCAAGTACAACCTTTAATAATAATCCGAATTTATTGGATATTATTGAAACGTTTAAAGTTAATGGTTCGGAAGTAAAAATGACTATTTTTAAAACGCCTGGTCATACTCACGATCACCAATCCCCTGCTTTTATAAAAGGTGATTCAATTGAATTCATATTCCTTGGAGAAGCCGCCGGAACGATTTATCATTCATCTAAATTAATTACAATGCCCACATCAATGCCCGTTTATTTTAACTATAAAGATTACATGGAAACTCTTGGAAATTTTAAAAAAATTTATCCTCTAAAAGCAGGTTACAGTCATTTTGGATTAATTAATGGAAAAGATAATGTGCGTGAGCTTTTATTAGAAAACGAATCTTTCATGAAAGAATTTAGAGCAAGAATTATTGAGTATTATAAAGAAAAACCCGAAACTAAACATGTTGTTGAAAAAATAATGCCCCTCTTAATTCCAAGGTCCGATTTATCCACTGAAGATAATCCGATTTTTAATGGGATTGCGTTAGGTATTGTATATGGTATGATGATGGATTTAGGTTATAGAAAAGACTGAATTCTATTTTTAAAAAGAGGTTCTTTTAGTCATGGAAAATAATATCGAGGATGCGGATATCTGCGTGGTTGGAGGGAGTATAAGCGGTAATTACTTGTGTTATTTATTGTCAAAAAAGAAAATAAAAAAAAAAATTGTAGTCATTGAAGAGCACGAAGAGATAGGATTACCTTTTCAATGTGCAGGAATCATTTCAAAAAAACTAAATCAATTAATAGAGCTCCCAAACGATATTGTTTTAAATAGAGTACAAGTAGCCAAGATTGTAGCACCATCGGGAAAATTTATTAGGTTATCCGGTAAAGAACAACCTTATATTATTGATAGAATAGCGTTAGATCGCTTGTTTTACGATAAAATAAAAAAAAAGGATAATATTTCTTTTTACATTGGAGAAAAATTCAAATCTTTCAAATATATTAAAGAAAAACAACAAAAACTCATTTTAATAGAAACAACTAAGAGAAAATTAAAAGTTAAGATGTTAATTGGATGCGATGGTCCCTTATCTTCAGTAGGTAAATTATTAGGTGTAAGAAATGAAAACCTATTTGCGGCTCAAATTCGCATTAATCATTCTTTTGACCAAAACGAAGCTGTAATGTTCTTTGATCCACGATGGAAAGAATTATTTGGCTGGATAGTTCCTGAAGGTAATAATATTTTTCGAATTGGTCTGGCGTCTTCAAAAAAAGTCTCTATAAAATTTAAAATATTTTTAAAAAAATTAGGAATAGATATCAATAAAATAATAGACCAACAAGGAGGCATTATTCCTTACGGCGTCATGAATAAATCTGCCTTTGACAATGTATTATTATTGGGGGATTCTGCAGGACAGGTTAAGGCTACAACGGGAGGAGGGATCGTCATGCTATTAACGGCTGCGAAACATGCTGCTTCTTGTATCCAAAAGTGTTTTACAATTAATAATTATTCAAGGAAAATTGTTAAAAAATATTACGAGAAGCCTTGTTTAGCTACCATTGGTAGACAATTAAAAATTCATTATCTTATTAGGCTCGTATTTGAAAGATTTAGTAACGAAGATTTTGAAAATCTTTTCCGAATTATAAAGACCAGTAACATCGAACATTTAATCTCTTTACATGGCGATATGGATTTTCCTAAGAGCATGATTATAAAATTATTGAAAAATTTCTTAGTTTTAAAATTCTTGTTTAGATTTTTAAGGAAAAATCTTAGTCTTGTAATTGAAATCGTAAAAATATTAAAATATTTAAAATAATTTTCATAAAAGAGGGTGTAAAATTGTACTTCATACGGATGGACAAGTCACTCCTCTGTTAGATTTCGTTGTCAATTGCGGCTTTGATGGTCTTCATAGCCTTGAACCTACTGCGAATGTCGATTTAGCATTGGTTAAAAAGAAAGTAGGAGATAAATTGTGTCTTTTAGGCAATATTGATGTAGCTCATGATTTGGTAGATGGAACTAAAGAAGAAGTCTTTAATGCCGTTAAATACGCAATTAAAACAGCAGGATCAGGGGGAGGATTTATCGTTTCTGCAGCAAATATGCACCCTACCGTAAAAGTCAAGAATTTAAAATGGATGATTGGAGCAACACATGAATTTGGGACTTATCCTTTAAATTTGTAATCTTTTTTTTTAATAATTAAGGGTCTTTTTTTTTAAATCGGCTTTATTGAAAAAAATGCAAATTCGTTAAAAAGAACGTACCAAATTATCATGATCGTGATTATAACAACTGTTGAAACGAAGCCAAATCCTTTAACACCTTTAGGAATTCCTAAATCTTCATTTTTTCTCTGAATGAAAGCTCGGAGCATTGCAACAATATAAATCGCTGAAACTATAATCGAAATAGCAAATAAAAATATCGCAAATAACGCAAAAGTGAATACAGGCTCTCCTTCAAAGGTTAATTCGTTTAATGGAATCCAGAAAGTCACTACTAAATAGGTAGGAATCGTGATATAAATCAAAGCAGATAAAAAA
>JAUWRB010000110.1 GCA_030610785.1 Promethearchaeota archaeon
CTTTTTATAATTTTACGCTAGTATAATCGTCAGCACTAAAGTCCTATTTGTTCGTTGAAAAATAATTTTGATTTTTTTGAAAGTAGGGAATAATACTATTCAAGTTGTATTTAATTCATATCTATTTCTTGCCATATAGTGATCTAAAATTTGAACAAGCTCGGTAATCTGTTCCTTCTAAATCATTCGTTCCAAAGGCACTCCAAGCGCTTAGACGGTATATTTTTTCTTCTGGAACATCTTTTTTTTCCAACATGTCTTTCCATTTTCCTGAATCACTAAAAATTAATCTCTGAAACCATAATATACATTAATGAGTAATAGCAAGGTTGCTCGCAGCGAAAATTCATAATATGACAAAAACAAAATTGTATAATCCCAATTTATCGTATAGCACAATAAAGCCGTTATTACTGCGGCTAATATAAATATTGAGAGAAAATTTTTACCTTTTTGCTTTAACCAGCTTGGTTTTTGCTCTATTAACCTTATAAGTATTTCATATTTAGAAAGATTTTCGTAATCTTGCATATTTTTTATTTGATTAACTACTTTTTTCCTTTCTCCAGATACTAATATCCCTCTAAAAAATGCACCTACGATAAAAAGACAAATAATTATTAACAGATCAAACAATGTATTAGTAGTTTCAAATGCGACATTTGGTCCTAATGTATTTATTATTATTATTAATGCTAACATGACTATCAATAGAAATCTTACCGTAAATTTCGGCAAATAAAGCGGTTTTTTTTCTAATTTCTCCTTTTCTTCGATTTTTTCAGGATTTTTCATTTCATTAATAATTCGCTTTAGCCTATCCTTACCACTTTTTCTTGATTGAAAGTAAAAAGCAACCAAAATGAAAATCGCATTAGTAATTAAGCCCGGAATTTCTTGACCATTAAGTAAATAAGTAAAAGGAAAAGATACAATAAGAAGAGTAATTAAACCTCTAACAGTTCCACGAGGCATTCCAAGTGGTTGTCTTTCAACTTTTCCATCCTTCCCAAAACGTTTAAATATACAAAAAACAATTAATATGATGCCCAAAATCCAAGTAATCATGATACAATATTCTCCTTTAGTTTTTTGAATTTATTTCTATTATTTAAATATCTTTTTCATACCTTAATATTTAAACTTTTTAAACATTCCTAAAAGATTAATTTATTCATGAGGCAATGGGAACAATAAAAAAACTTAAAATCAATTAATAGGGACAAGATATATAAATTTAATACTCGTCTTATTTAAAACATTTAAAAAAAATTTTAAAAAAAATAAAAAGTATAAGAATATCTATTTTCACGATGTTAGTCTTCTTGATTAATAATCTCTCCAACGTAATAAAGTCCGATTAGATTGCCCCTTCTTTGAAATTTTCTTGAAACTAATAAAATAATAACGTGCTCGTTTTCATCAAGTGCTTTTATCTCAACTGCGTATTTAACTGATTGCTCTATTATACTTTCTGCATCTAAATTAAAGAAATTTATATTTTCTATATGAACGGGTTGTACTGCCCAAATTAAATTTAATTCTCTTACTGTCCTTTTAAACGGAGTAATCGCAATAATAGGCAAATGAGGACGAAATTTTGCGATCATCCTAACCCCATAGCCTCTACGTGAAATTACTAAAATTTTCCCCCTGAAATTAAGTTCCTCCATTTCTTCTGCTAATGCATGAATAGCGTGGCCAAGAGTTTGAGTATGTGTAAGTCTGTCTGAGTCGTATTCGTCTGGAATTCTCTTTGGCATGTTTTCATTTGCAGCAAAAGCGATTTTATTCATGAACGAAACGGTTTTCAGAGGAAAATTTCCTACGGCAGTTTCAGCAGAAAGCATAAGAGCGTCCGCTCCATCGATAACTGCGTTAAACACATCGTTTGCTTCAGCTCGAGTAGGGATGGGTGCGTTTACCATGGATTCAAGCATTTGGGTTGCTACTATAACAGGCTTCCCTTCTATATTACATTTTAAAATCATTTTCTTTTGCCATATTGGTACTTGATCTGGAGAGATCTCAACTCCCAAGTCTCCTCTTGCCACCATTATACCATCAGAGACATCTAAGATCTGATCAAAATTATCTAAGGCAACAGGGCGCTCAATTTTTGAAATAAGTTTTATATCGCTATTCCCGTAATTTTCCAGTATTTTTTTTACATGAAGGACATCATCTCCCCCGGAAACAAAAGAGATCGCGCAATACTCGGTGTCGAGATCGGCAATTAATTCAAGATCCTTTATATCTTTTTCCGTTGGGACTCTTTGTTTTAATTCTCCTCTAGGAATGTTTACTCCTTTTCTATTACTAATGATTCCTCCCGCTAAGACTTCTCCAATAAAATAGTCTTTTTCTTTTTTTTTCACTTGAATTTTAATAATTCCATCATTTATGAAAAATACATCTCCTTTTTTCATGGATTTAAGAAAACCGGTTAGAGGAACAGAAAATTGGGTTTCATCTCCTTCTATTTCTTTTTCATAGACTTTTACTTCTTGCCCCAAATTCAGGTTATATACCTGATCACCTTTAAATTTTCCAACTCTTATTTTTGGACCTTGAATATCTGCTAGAATAGCAATCTGGTCGTTTACTTCTCTAATTCTTTTAACTAATTCTCTTTTTTCGTCGTGTGTTCCATGTGAAAAATTCAATCTGAATACATCAACTCCGGCATCAATGAGTTTCTCAAGCATCTCTTTTGAGCTTGAAGCCGGACCTAAAGTCGCCACAATTTTTATAGTATTCTCTCTAAAAGACATTTTAACAAACCTCCTTGCGTTTATTAGATAAATCCATCATAATATCCTTTTAGGCTATTATTACAATGGAGTTAACGCCGTACTACCGTGCTCTTTAGCAGCCTCTATGAGCGTCATTAACTCTTCTTGAGAAATTGATGGCACTAAATCAAACACATTCATGCCCGATAGTTTAAGCTCCGCTTTAGTAGTTTCGGCAAGATTGTTGCAATCGCCAGAAAAGAAAACCTTCCTCTTTCCAAATTCTTTCTTAAGTTTTTCGCCAACCTCATCGATCGCACAATACCCTGCTACGAGACCTTTAGTATATCCTTGAGCTTTTAATTCATCTACAAGGTTTTCGTCGTGTCCTTTACCCATTATTATGAACCATCCACCCTTAAATCTCTCTGGATAATCGTAAGCAAGCATTTGTAAAAGCGATAATGGGTTATTTTGGCAACCTTCCCTACATACTAATTCTTTACCTTTAACGACTTTGACATCGTCAGGAAACTCTTGCAGCAAATCCCACTCGTATTTCTCTTTATAATCGTTTAAATCTTTCCCGATAACTTTAATTTTTTGCAAATCTCCTTCACCCAAACCTCGCTCATAAGCGATCTTTAAATGAGGGATCTCATCAATTGTTAATCCAAAAACCCTAGCTCCAACAACATCAACCGATAAGGTATCTCTTCCTCCAATTAATATATTAAATTGCTTAACAAGACGATCTACGAAGGCACTAGGAGGATAATGACCATGAACTGTTCCTTCAATCCCATCAACGATTGTTATATCGGGTTTAATGTATTCGTAAACATCTACAAATTTAGAATGCAAGTTATAATTGTGATCTTTACCCCGATCTGCGTGTTGAGGGAACCCCCATTGATTTTTAATTCCAAGCGTTACCCCGGCCATTGAATGAGTTTTTAATTTTGGAATATTTATATAAGTAAATGCGTCTTTATTTTCCATCAATTTAACGACTGTAGCAGGTAATCTAAAAGTCTTTAAATTATAACCTTTAGGATCTTCTTTTACTGACGGTTTACCTTTGAACTCGTATGTTTTTGTATCTTCTTCGTCTAAATAAATGATCTTTGCGCCTGTTTTCTCGCAAATTTCTTTAAAACCCGTTAGTGCAAAAACGATTCTTGTCATATTTGCTTGCGTAGAATTTTCCATGACAAAAACTTTTGCCCCGATTTCTTTAAGATAATTTATAACCGCTTCTAATACTTCTGGAGATGTATAACAGTGTTTCTTGAAATCTATACCATTCACTTTTATATAAACTTCTTTCGAGCTTTTTAAAATAGGTTCTCCAGATTTTTCCAAATAAGAGAACATTTCTTTTACAGCGGATTTTATTCCTTGTTTGGTATCTACAATATATACTTCTGTCATAATATTTTCCTCACCTCTAATTAATTAATTAATTAATTTTAAATATATTTAAAATTTAATCTAAACTTAAAATTTTCAACAATTTTTTGAATTTTTTCAATAGTTATAAACATTTAAATAGTTATTAAATTATTTAAAGAGAATTATCAAATTATTCTTTTTTATTAGCATTACTTAAATTTATTAATTTTTTACGAAAATCCTTTCTAAATTGTTTTAATAATTTAAGCGAAAACGAATAATCTTCGACATTATTAAGCTCTTTTAGAGACAATAAATTAATTCTGAAAGTTTTTGGATATATTGAAAATTGGATTAATTTTAAACCATTTTCATTAGCATATTTTTTTGCCAGACTAACTAAAAAATCAGAACTTTGAGAGGCTAATGAGATGGCTAAAAAATATCTAATTTTAGGCTTCTTAGAATAATTATTTACGAGAATTAAATAGAAATTCTTTAATTGTCCCTTTAGTTCGTAACATTTTTTTATTGTTAAGATTTTGGGAATGCTATTAACGAGTTCAGAGAATGGATGAAATTTACCTTTTAATTTTTTAGCGTTTTTAATTACTTCGTTTTTAATATAGAATTTAAAAGTTTTTTCGTCGGGAAAAGGTTTATTTTCTAGTTCAGTCAATTAATTTCACTTTATAGGTTTATTTAAAGAAAAATGATTCCATATAGTTAAAATTTTAATATATTTTATTAAGAATAATAAAGAAAACTAGAATATTAATATAAATCTTTAATTACGAATTTTAAATCGAGATCTTTCAAAGTTTCTTCCAAGGGATACCCATTTTCCGGATTCCATCCCATTTCTTCACAATATTTTTTGTAAAAATCTTTATATTCTATTGAAATTCCTTTTGTTGGTCCTTTTTCATTAGGAGGATGTCCAGTAACTCTTCCAGGTAACTCGTTCTTAGCAATATCTATGCCTTCTCGCAATGTGAACGCTTGCCGTAAGGTTTGAATTCGATGTCCCACTTTTAATATCTCGTCTACGGTCATATCCCAGCCTGTTAACGAATTAACGAGATCTAAAAAAGGATATGGTCCAAATTGCGTTGAAAACATGCATAATCCAGCACTACTTATCGCTTGGTGGAAACATGTCGTTAATTTTTGCCCTTTAACCTTTAATTTCTCGTTTTTTTTCCACCCTTTTGGTAGTGTCAACCCTTTTTGAAATTTATCTATTGGTCCAATATCGATAAAGTCTATACTTGCTGCCGTGTGCCTTCCAGGGGTTGGATCAAACGCGTAGGTGAACGCTAAAGACTTGAATATTCTTGGGTCATGCATTGCTATTTCGGACCCTAATGAAGTCATGGCATATTTTTCGCTATTTTTTCCAATTTTTTCCGCCGCAATCTTACATCCATCAGCTAAAACATCGCCGATACCTTCTCTTTTGATAATTTTTTTTACCAATTCAATAATTGCTTTCGAATTTCCCCAAGTCAATTCTAATCCGTCAGTATCATCCGTAGTTAAAATACCGTTTTCAAAGCATTCAATCGCAAAAGCAATCGTTCCACCCGTGGAGATCGTATCTATTGCCGCTCTATTACAAAGCTCGTTTATTTCAAAAAGAGAAATTAAATCGTTATTAAGTAAAAGAGCACCAAAGGCACAGCAAGTTTCATATTCTGGAAGAGTAATTTCTTCTCTGCTTAATTCAGGAACTTTTAAAATCGCTCCACATTGAACCGGACAACTATAACAACCGTAATCTCTTATTTTATATTTTTGAATGTTAATCGCTGAAATATCTTTTGACATTTTATAAGGAAAATCGTACATTCCAATTCCCCCCCAATTTTTTATAGGAGAATCACCTGTTTCAGCACTAAGAGTATTAGCAACACATGTTCCGTAAGTCCTATAAATTTGTTTTATAAGTCCCGCCGAACCAGATAACCCAATTTTAAATATTCGCAATAATTTCGCAAAATTTGGAACTCTTTTTAAAATTAACCCTGTAAATAATCCTGGTTTCGATATTTTTGCCGTTTCGTTGTATTTTTTTACTAAATTAAAGAAAATGTCTTTATTATTAATCAGAACCTTTTTATTTCCTTTTAGTACTAGCATTTTTAATTTTTTAGAACCCATTAATGCTCCTAATCCAGATCGTGCAGCAATACGCCCTTTATTATCGGCTATTCCAGAAATTAGCGATAAATTCTCCCCTGCTTGTCCAATTCCTACAGTTTTAACAAACTTTCCATGCTTTTTTTTTAATTTAGCATCGGTCTCAATGAGATCTAACCCCCAAATCTCTGATGCGTCTATAATTTCTTTATTGCCATCAATTATTACGATATATTTAGGACTGGACGATTTTCCTTTAAAAAGAATGGCATCATAACCACATTTTTTAATTTCTGGTCCAAAATATCCTCCTGAATTCGAATCTCCCCACGTTCCTGTTAGAGGAGATTTGCCCGCAACCATATATCTTCCAGAAAATGGTGCTACTGTTCCGGTCAATAAGCCTGGAAAAAAACCTATTATCGAATCACCCCCTAAAGGATCTATTTTTGCTTTCATGTGATCATATATTAATTTGACAGCTAAACCATAACCTCCGAAATATTGACGATAAATGTCATCGGAAAGCTTTTCCTCTTTAAAAGATTCGTTAGATAAATCCACCCATAATAATTTACCAAAGAATTCATTACTCATGATTCATATAAGATTCTTTATTTTTATTATAATTTTTCTTTAATTTAATAATAAGACCTTATTTAATAAAAGTCTATTAATAAATCAATTTTCTATGAAAAATAAAAAGATAAATTTATAGATTCTCAAAATTGTCGAAATGTTTAAATATACTTTTTATTATGATATTATTGTTACTATTGTACTATATTTGAATTATTTCAAATATCCATTTATTAGAGGCATAAATAGTTCCAATAGAAATCTAATATTTCATCATCGAGAATTTAATTACTATAGATATTTTTAGAAAAACTTCAGAGGTAATAAATGTCGTTAGTTCCTTCAATCAAAAATGATGTGAAAAATGAGGTTATTTTATCTAAATTCATTGATTTTGATAAGGATAAAAATATCTTTTACAATAACATGTATTTAGAAGATTTTAAATTTGTAATTAAAATACCACTTTTAGAGAAAGCAAGTACTCGAAAAGATATTAAAATTAAAAAATTTGACCTAACAAAATATACTTTTCTTCTCTCGTATAAGTGAAGTTAAAATTTTCCGCTCTATCCTTCTTAACTAAATAAAATTTTTTATGATTTAGCTTGAGTCTCTTTCTCTTTACAATATTTGTTCCAACAAGCAAAGCAGAGATATCCTACATCTTGGAGTAAAACCATATCTTTACTAGACCTTATCATCCCGCAATTTTTACATGTTTTCATTATAATCGTTAAAATTTTTAATAGTCTTAAAAATAAATCGTCTTAAAAGTTTATTATATACTTAAAATCGAACATTTAAAATATTATTGGTTTATTGTATTCCGGTACAATTACATTGATATCGGAGCCATTTAATAATATTTTAAAAAAATTTGGATGTTCAGTATGAATAGGTATTAAGAATTGTGGTGCGATTTCTTTAACGAATTTAATTAAATCGTGGGGCATTGCGTGCCCAGAAGCGTGAATCCGATAAGATGGAATTCCAAGATCTTTTAAAATATTTATTATTCTTTTAGTGTTATCATAAAACTCTTCTGCGTATGGGTCAATACTAGATGAGATAAAAATGCCTTTAAGATTAGGATTAAGTTTATCAATCAAAAAATTAGAAAGATAGGTAATATATAAAAAGAATTTCCCTTTTAATTGTCTTAATTCATTATATTCTAAGAATCGATGTTGCTTATTATACTTGAACATTATTCGACGAATTTTTTTTTGCCAATTATACCTTACATTTCTGTTAATTAAAATATAGAGATGTTCATCGTTAAGAATATTAGGATTTTTCATCGTTTTGTACTTTGCGCCTCTATTTAAAAGATAATAGAAATAGGCGTCTTTTTCTGTTATAATATATTTCCATTCGTGATGTTTTGCAATATTTGAAAAAGTTCTAAAACGATCCCAATCTATTCGATCGTATTTGACTAAGATAAAATCAAATGGAATGTTTTTAAATAGAGTTTTTAAGTTTCTTTTTACAATTCTTTCAGATTCAATCGTTCCCTTATGAATACGTGTTCCTTCACATAATAAAGCTTTTATTTTATTTGGGGTGTGTTTTTGGATATGACCTATATTGTTTTGTTTTATTAAAGTATTTAATTTCATTTCATTTATTTTCTTAATAAATTCATGAGTCATCCACGATAAAGGTCCGTGCATCCTAAAATCTCCCGAATATACGATTAAACCTGCGGAAGATTCTATAATAAAACCATATGCCGCAGGAATAGAATGATCCACGTGAAAAGGAATGATTTTCATTTCTTTAATCTCTATAGTGTCACCAGTTCTGAAAGGTTTCCAGTTTAATCCGGAATAATTATTTCTAATTGATAATTTCGACGATTCATGAAATGCTAAAATGATTTTTTTTGTAACTTCACCAGCATGAATTGGAATATTACGATTTACAAACGACAATCCAAAAAAATGGTCTTTATGTGGATGAGAAATTAAAATACCATCGAGATTAGATTGAGGATCTTCTAAAATGGGCTTTTCCTCCGCCTTACTATTATTTATTCTTTTTTGATTTTTTTTAAAATGAGTTTTTGTATATAAATTTTCTATAAAAACTTCCTTTCCTTCAGGTAATAAATTTAATCTCCATAATTCCTCAATCGAATTTGGTTCTTCATCTCTATCGTAATATTCGTTAAATTTTTTGATGTTAATTCCAAAATCAAGGAAAATTCTTACATTATAATGAAAATCTTCCAAAAAAACCATGTTTCCGCCAACTTCGTTAACTCCTCCTAAGAGAGTTATTTTTACTTTTTGTTCCATTTAAAACATTTTTCTCAATTTATTTCGACCTTTCAATAAAATAGTATAATGTTGGATATTAAAACTATTTTGAATTAATATTAAATGATTATATATACATCATTAGATCTAATTTAGTATTATTAACTATTAATTCTAAAAATTATTACGAAAAAATGTCTAAGATTGAAAAAATATTTAAAGAAATTGAAGATGTCGTTGGAACAGACTTTATTACAGATAAAGATTTCATGAAAGCTGCTTACTCAAGAAATGTAGACCCTGCTTTTCCTGATAGATGGGCAGATTTGATAGTTCGACCTGAATCAACAGAAGAAGTTTCTGAAATTGTTAAAATTGCGAATACATACAAAATTCACATGGTTCCAAGAGGGGGAGGCGCTGATTTAGTAGGAGGCTCTGTTTCAGAAGGAGGGATACTTATTGACCTTACAAGAATGAATCAAATCATCGAAATAAACGAGAAAGATTTCTATTGCGAGGTGGAATGTGGAGTCACATGGGGGGCATTAATTTCAGAATTATTCGGCAAAGGTTTAACTACTGGAATAATTGGTCCAGGAAGTGGTTATTCGGCAACTATTGGTGGTGGACTTTCGAATAACACCGCAGGATTTGGTTCAACTAAGTACGGCTTGGTTACCGATAACTGTCTAGGTGTAGAAGTAGTATTGCCTAATCCTCAAGGAACTGTTATTCGAACTGGAGCAGCAGCAAATAGATATGCTAAACCTTTCTGCCGATATGGTGTTGCTCCAGATTTTACAGGGCTTTTTATGGGCGATGTCGGGACAATGGGTATTAAAACTAAAGCTTTTCTAAGATTATACCCTAATCCTCCATTTAGAATACGAAGAAATTACATGCTTCTAAAAAATGATTACAATATATTATTCGAATTAATGTATAAATGTCAGAGTGAAGTGAGAGATGGATTGCAAGATTTATATATCGCTCCACAAGTTATAATGCAACTTTTAACATCTCAAGTGAAAGAAAAACCACCAAAGCGCGCAAGAATAAAGGGTCCTGTTCTTC
>JAUWRB010000123.1 GCA_030610785.1 Promethearchaeota archaeon
CGTGAATGGATTAATCAGTCTAATGAGCATTTTTAATTGTTTTTACATTGTCTTTTTAATTCTCACCAGTTTTAACAATTCTTATCTTAAGATTATCTTCTCAAAAACCTATTTAAACTGAAGGAGTGGTCTGATTTTTTAGATTTTTATAAAAATTTATAATTCTTTATAACTTTTTAACCAACAGTTGAAACAATAATTAGACTTTTGAAAAAGATATGAAAAATGAGCGAATTAAAAAAAAAATTAAAAACGGAAAATTGTATCTATCACTGGAATGTGAAAGAATAAAAAAAAGATATAAAAAAAGTTTACTTTATAACATTAATAATTATAAAATTTATTAAATTAACATGTCAGACTCAAGTTTATTTTTAAAAATCGTAAATTATAGTCTTTTCATAATTTTATCTGGACTTGGTGTGCTTTTTATATTAGCCTCTCCTGCTGATGCCTCCGTTGCGGGTTTAAGATTAATAACCGGTAATGTATTGATTTTTATAGCAATTTTAATGCTAGTTGTTATTTCGCTTGTTATTCAAAGAAGAGAATATAAAATCGTAAAAGTGATTAAAAAAGGAAAAGAAAGTTTCGAGCAACCCGAACATGTGCCTCAGGAGATTATATGTAAAAATTGCGGCAATCCCATTGAATTAACTGATTATTTGAAAAAAAAGCGTGAAGTAATTTGCGAAAAATGTGGTGCCGAAAATATTATTCCTAAAGACAATGTGAATTGGTGAAAAAAATGAAGAAGAAATCTATTTTAATTTTTGGATTATTAACTTTAAGTTTAATTTTTGGCTTATTAACTTTAAATTTATCAACTCCAGTTAAGGCGCAAGATTATTCGTTTGACGTTAATTCAGAAAAAGTAAACGTGTATATCGAAAAAGATGGCTCAATTTCAATTGAATATGAGATCAAATTTACTTGCCATTACGGAGCTCACGAAATCGATTGGGTAGATATAGGATTTCCAAACAAGTATTACGATATTGACAGCATTCAAGCAGATATTGATGGACATAGACTTACAAATATTAATCCATCCTCTTATATTGATATTGGAATCGAAATAGATCTGGGATATTACGCAATAAAACCTGGTAAATCGGCAACTCTTCACGTGAAGGGCAATAATCCAAGAATGATCTACGAAGATTGGGAAGACCAAGACTTGGCAAGTGTTGAGTTCTCGCCAACATGGTTTGATTCTGATTCTTGTCCAACTTATGAATATCTTGAGGTCAATTTTTACTTTCCGCAGGGATTAGCCAACGGAAATGAAGTGAAATATCATTATGACAAATATACTTCTTATAGTCATGCGAGCGATGGAGACTTAATTTACACTTGGGTTAAAAAAAATGTTGCCATGAAACAATATGATTATGGCGTTTCTTTTCCTAAAGGGTATATTGATTCATATCTCTCTGGATCCATGAATCCACAATTAGTGATGCTTGTAGTTTCGATTTTATTAATAATAAGCGTTATTGGTTTAATTGCAGGAGGTAGTTTCTTACTTTATCGATATAAAAAAAAATATAAAAATTTATATTATCCGCCTAAGCCAAGAAGGGCTCCTAAAGATATGGTAGGTTCAGTGTTTTGTTTTGCCATTTCAGGTGGCTTTATTGTTCTCATGGTTTGGGCTTTTATTGGAGACATTGTAATAATATTAGCTTTATTTGGAATTATTATTGCTGGTTTTGGAATGATTGGATATCTAATATACAATTTTATCAGTAAAAGAATGGAGAAATTACCTTATTCAAAACCGGATATAAAAATTGATTCAATGGGCGTTAACAAAGATCTCACCGTAATAGAGGCTGCGATTATTCAAAATATACCACTTAAGAAGGTTGTCTTTTTAATCATATTTTCGCTTATTCGTACCGGTCATCTTAAAATTATCAGAGCTGAACCGTTAAAATTCGAGGTAATATCAACTAAAGAAGGAGCTAAAATGAGAATTTACCAAAAAAAATTCTTAAATGCGATAATAAAATCAGGTCAAAAAACGGGAACGGTGGATAGTAAAAAATTAGAAAAATTATTGGTTGACTTAATCAAATCAACTTATAGTAAAATGAGCGGATATAAATTAGAAGAAACCATTAGATATTATCGAAACATGATAAATGACGCGTGGAAAGCTGTAAAATCCATGCCAAAAGAGATAGAATGGGAAGATATTGAAAAGAATTTCGAGTGGGTTGTATTAGACGATAATTTTGAAGAAAATTCACGACTATATTTTTCAAATCGATATTATTACCATAGACCATATTGGTATTACAATTATTATTATTACAATCATTTCTGGTATAGGCGGCATTATTACAATTATCATCCTGGAGCAACTGTAAAAACTCAGCCAATAGAACGTATCAATATTCACGCGTTTTCTGATTCGATCGTGAGTGGGATAGAAAACATGAGCAATACAATTGTAACAAACTTTACTAATTTTGCAGAAAGAATTATTGGCACTGTAGCTCCCGTTCAGGTAAAATCTACAAGCGGGAAGAGTTATGGTGGCAGTAGTGGGTGCGCCTGTGCTTGCGCTTGTGCTGGTTGCGCTTGCGCTTGTGCTGGAGGAGGAAGATAAATAGAAGGAGGTAAAAAAAATGAAACAAGAAAAATCAGGTGAAAAAATTAAGAAATTCTTAAGAAAAACGAAAAAAAGGATTTTACCTCGAATTATATTAGCTGAAGATGCCAAAAGAGTTTACTCTGCCTTAATCGAGTTCAGAGATATAGGTGACCATAAATTCCATTTAAGGCTTTTAAAAAACGGTAAAGGCGTTCTAATTGTTGATGCAGAGGCGGTTCTTTATTTAAACCATGTGGCAATGGTATATTTCAAACAATTTATAAAAGGAAAATCGATAGAACAAATACAAGATTATTTCATTAAATATTATAAAACTACAAGAGAGGAAGTAGAAGAAGATTATGCTAATTTAATGGATAAGGTTGAAATCTTATTAACTCAAGAGGATGTTGACCCATTCCTGAATTTAGCTAGTGAGAGAACCCCATTTAAAGTATCAGAATTTCCGTTAAGAGTCGATATAGCAATTACCTATAAATGCAATAATAGCTGTGGGCATTGTTATGTTGCGAGAGAAAAAATCTTTCCAGAACTCGATACTGAAGGAATAAAAAGGATATTAGACGCTTTGTGGGAAGTTGGAGTGCCTCATGTGGCATTAACGGGAGGCGAGCCTACGGTTAGAGATGATTTCTTGGAAATTATTGAATACGGTCAAGAAAAGGGATTTGTAATGGGCATCATTACTAATGGACGTAAATTTGCAGACGAAAACCTAGTAAAACAAGCAATTGTAAAGGGGCTTGATTACGCTCAAATAACCTTAGAATCTAGCGACAAAGAAATCCACGATAAAATGGTTGGAGAAAAAGGAGCATACGAAGAAACAATACAAGCAATTAAAAATTTTGAAAAGGAGGATATCTTTTTCATGACTAATACTACTTTATGTAAAAATAATATTGAAAGCATTGATGAGACCGTTAAATTATTAAATTCATTAAACGTGAGAACTTTTGCTTGTAATGGTTTAATTTATTCGGGAAAAGGAAAAGAGTTCGAAGATGGAATTGCCGAAGAAGATTTAGAACCAATTTTAAATCGGATAAATTACTTAGCTAGAAAATTAGAAATGAAATTTATTTGGTATACACCTACCCAGTATTGTGTGTTGCACCCCATAGAGATAGGGTTAGGCGCAAAAAGGTGTTCGGCAGCTAATATTAGCATTGCAATTGAGCCAAACGGAGATGTCCTCCCTTGTCAATCTTATTACGAACCAGTTGGTAATATCTTAAAAGACGATTGGGAAAAAATTTGGTACTCTGAATTATTTGAAAGTATTCGAAATAATGAATATATTGAACCCAAATGTAAGAACTGTGAATTATTGCAAGTTTGTGGGGGAGGTTGTCCATTATATATCGATAAAAAGAAATTGCATTGCAATATTGCTAATTTTTAATATTTATTTTCATTGATTATATGGGGATTACCATTATAAATTGGAGCGATAGATTCAGCGAACAATTGAAGTGGACAAAAGAGCTCAGAGAATATTTATATAAGAAAATTTCATTAGGATTGGGAAAAAAAAAAATATTAGAAATTGGATGTGGTACTGGTGAATTATTAAAAGAAATCGGAAAAAAATTCAAACAAGAATTATATGGCGTAGATATTGACGAAGAACGGCTAAAAACCGCTAAAGCGAACCTTAAACAACAGGGAATAAAAGCGGAACTGAAACATGTAGATTTTTTAAATAATAATTTTAACGATCAATTTTTTGAAGTAATTATCACGAATTATCTTTTTTTATGGATTAAAAATCTGAAAAAGTGTTTTGATGAGATTTATAGGATTTTAAAAGAAGATGGTGTTCTTTTGATTCTTTCTGAACCTGATTACGGAGGTTTTATCGAATATCCCGACTCAAATTTAAAAGAGGGTTTGCTTTTCAATTTAAAAAAGGCAGGTGCCGACCCTGAGGTTGGTAGGAAATTAAATCAATATTTTTCACAAAATTTTAAAGTTGAGGAATGCTTTTGTACGAGCATCCCTTGGATATCAAACGTTAATAAAGAAGAATTATTAAAAGAAATAGATTTTTTTTCTAAAATACTACACGATCAAGATTTTAATTCAAAAATAATGGAAAGTAGTATCAAAAAGAATAAATATTTTTTATTCATGCCGGTTTTTAGCTATTACTTAAGAAAGAAATAAGTATTATCTGAAAAAGATTTTAATTTAAAAATTAAACACTTATTATTACTAATGAATAAAAAAAAATTCTATGATGATCATAAGAATTTCGCATGTAGAACGATAACAGAATACTTTTTATCTCCCGGAATAAAATGTAAATTTGATATTTTAAAGGAGAATATTGGCTCGGAAAGACATTTTAAAAATGCTATTGATTTAGGGTGTTCTGGAAACTCATTTTTGTACTTTTTAGAAAATGCATGGAATAAATCTTTTTTTGATTTAGCTGACTTTCCATTAAGGCAATTTAGCAAAATATTAACATGGCATCCATTATGTGGTGATTTAATCCGACTACCTTATAGAAACGAGTGTTTTGATTTTGTAAGCGCTCTTGATGTCTTAGAACACATTAAAAATGATGAAGACGCCGTATCAGAGATTAGTAGAGTTTTAAAGAGAAATGGAATCGTAATTATCACGGTGCCACATCGAATGAAATATTATACTAATCAAGACCACCTAATAGGCCATTATAGAAGATATGAAATAAATCAAATTATTTCTCTTTTTAAAAAATATAATTTAGCCCATATTCGATCTTTTGGAGTTTATGGACAACTCATGAGAATTGCCGAGATTCAGTCGGCAAATCCGGAAAAAATAGAAATAAGTTTATTGAATTTAAGAGCCCGTTTCGAGTCAAATCCTGTTTTTCGCAAGATTTGGAGCGTTGTGGTTAAAATGAGCGCAAAAATCATGAAAATAGACGTCAAGTATCATTCACTTACAAAGATCATGAATATTGCTTTTATTTTTATAAAACAATAAATGTATTTTTTAAAAGCAATTTTTATTATTAATAAAAATTTTATTCATTACTTAGAAAAAATTGGTTAAGTACTACTATCTTTCTTCATTTCTTCGAAGAGTTCAATGTATTCTTTAATATATTTCTCGTCTTTACTATCTTCAATCTTTTCTAAAAGTTCCACTGATTTTGATAAAGCTTTTGCCCGTTTTTTAATATTTTCTAGGAAAAATTGTTTATTAAATTTAGAATTATTTGTAGATAATTCGTTTTTCATTTTTACAATTGAAGCTTCCATTTCGTTTTCAACTTTTAATACATTTTCCATTACACTTATTTGTAATTCTCTCTTTCTTTTTTCTAATCTAATACAATTATCACATACTAGTTCTTTTGTATCATCCAGAGTTTTCCGTTGAACCATGAAAGCGTTATTACATCGAGAGCAAACTACAAGTTTAAGGTCTAATTTGAAATTATTTGAATCCGGCATGTTAAAAAACAATTAAAACTTTAATATAATAGAATAATCTTTTTTAGAAATTTAATTTTATTCTAAATTTGGACATTTTTATAAAGATAAATATTGAAGTTCTATTCTTTCTCAATCTATAGAAATATCTTCGGAAACTGGTTTCATTAATTTTTATAAAGGTAAAGGAATTGTATTAAAAACTACAATAATCTTTTTAGCTTTTTCAATATTATTAATACTCTCTATTCCATCATGGAATTAGAAAATAATAAATGTTTTATTTAGTCTTTCTCTTTCTTCCTTATTAAATAGATTTTAAGAGAACTAAGAATAAAGAATAAAAATGAATGATAAAAACCCATCTAAGAATAAAGATGATCCACTAGACTCCAGAATCTCAGAGCCTCCCCGGACATTCAGAGAGGTATTCTCGTATTTAGGACCTGCTTTTATCTTTACCGCCGCTCAAATAGGGGGAGGTGAATTAATTACCGTTCCTTTATTGGGAGCCTATTTTGGAATGACAGGTCTTTTCTTAGTACCTCTTATCGCATTTATTAAGATTTTTGGGCAATATTATTTGGTGCAATATGGAGTAATTAGAGGAAAGACGTTTCTTCAGACTTGTTGGGATAAAAAATGGTTAAGATGGATGTTTTTTCTTCTCATGGGTGGTTGTATCATTCATTCGATGTTGCTTGCCGGTCTTTTAGGGCAAACAGCAGGAACAATAAATTTTTTGATCCCAATATCAGTATATTTCTGGATTATAATAGTAACATGCATTGCTTTCTTGATTGTATTTACTAGAAGCTATAGTTTACTTGAAAAAACCTCTACCATTTTGCTTTGGCTATTGATATCTTTAATTGTAATAGTTGCAGTATTATTTTGGCCTTCTCCAGAACAATGGGCTTTAGGTTTTACTCCTCAAATGCCTGGAGGAATTAAAGGGCTTGAAACCACTTCCGGTATTGAGACAGTAGCCGTGCTATTTGTCGTTTTAGGAGCCGGCTTCGGTCCAACTGTCTCGTTCATTTGGTATGCAAAAGATAAAAAGATGGGGATGTATGAGGCAACTGATAAAGGATACGATATTGAGCCAGAAGATCTTACAAAAGAAGAACGCAGGCGTCTAAAAGGATGGAGAAACGTGGTTTTATACCAGAATGTCGTTTCAGCAACGATTCTTACCATCTTCTCGACATTTATTTGGGTTGCTGCTGCCCAGACTCTTCATGTAGGAGGTTACGAGCCAGAAGGATGGACTATTATTCCCCAGATGGTTGCCATCTTCACATCAACTTATGGACCATGGTCTGGAAATCTTTTTATATTATGTGGAATTTTCGCACTCTTCAGTTCGATAATTGGACCATTTTATGGGTTTTCGAGGCTCTGGGAAGAGGGCTTTGAACGGTTTGGAATTTATAATCGATATAATATTAAAAAAGAAACTGTATATAGGATATGTCTCATCATGTTCACCATATTACCGCTATTCTTTATTTTTATCGTATCTAGACCGATGTGGCTTTTTTCTATAGCTAGCATGTTGACAGGACCAATACTTGGACTCCTTTATATTACTCCTATTGCCATTTCCTTCCTTGAGATGAGGAAGTCTGCGCCAGAACTTACACCAAAACGCTACTGGGCAATAGCTCTAGCAGTACTAAGTGGAATCCTAATGATAGTATTATCTTTACTAGGTCTAAATTAAGTCGATTTTAATACCATTTTAATCTTAATCTTAAAAAGAATAAAATTAATTTCTAATTTTAATTGTTAACTATCAATATTAATAGACTTGGCAATTAGAATGTATTATTAATCATATAAAATAAAATATAATAGAGATTTTACCTTAATCGTAATAAAAACAAATAATTTAAACGAGAATTTATTTTAAATGTCGACAAGAATAGGTCTTTTAAGATTAGATTATACTTTTTCGGTTCTAATTCCAATATTAATAGCTATATTCTTGAATAACCTCAATCCGTTTGAACACATGGATATTATAATAGGTTTCTCCTTTCTAGCAATAACCGGGAATACTTGGAACGATGTTATTGACATGCGTAATCCTGACGAAAAAGAAACGCTTGAACGAGTCGAAGGATATCATCCTCGTGAGATTTTTACAATAGGGGTTGCAAGTTTCATTTTAGGATTAATGCTGTTGTTACGCACTTGTGTTGAAAATCTGATAAACGGTCTGTTTTTAATTATAATAATTGTAATGGTTTTATTATACTGTATATGGTTTAAGTCCGTACCAATTTTAAATCATATTTTATTAGAAGCGTCACATATTCTTTTACCATATTTTATGATAAAAATCGATGCGAGTTTACCTACCATGTCCGAAAATGAATGGATATTGATGCTTACTTTTCTATCTTTTGCGATAACAGGTGAATTTGTTCACGAAACGATAGATAAAGTTTCCGCCTTGAGAATGCACTTTAGTTTGCGACAATGTCAGATTATAATTTGGGCATCTTCAATAATTACGCTGACTTTAGGTGTTTGGGCGTTTATAATCTTAAAACAATATTATTTTCTGCCATTTATTTTCATTCCCCTTGGTTGCATGTTTACATTTCGCAAGCCAACTGAATCAACTCAAGGCGTAAAAGATGTAGGTATATTGATGGGGAACTTCTTATTAGTATATTTTATGTGCTTGATTTCGCTTCAAATGACTGGAGTTATTTGATTTTTTAAAATTTCGTAATTCTTACAATAAAACTCCAATTTCTAAGTTTTAATAATTTTACTTACTTTTAAATATTTTAAAGTCCATATTCAATAAATAAATCAAAAATTTAGAATTAAAATTGTTATAAAATGACCAAGATAAATCCTATAGAAATTGAATTTTTTGCCCCTTTTAACAAAGAGGCGTGCACTTTATGTGGAGAATGCTTTCATAAATGTCCAGTAATGCAATTATCGATTGAGGAATCAATTGAAGAAATGAAAAAATTGCTTTCAGGAGAACAGACCAAAAGAGTATTAAACGAATGTCAGAGCTGTTTTTCTTGTAATCTTTATTGTCCTGAGAATGCTCATCCAGCGGGGTTGATTTTACAACGATGGAACGAACAATATAAAAAGGAAGGTTTAAAAATTAGAGGAAAATGGTACATAACTCATTATCCACAGTATCCAAATTTCCGGAGTTATGTTATTGAGCACATGCCTAAAAAAACAAGGGAATTGCTTGAAAGATGGGCTTCATTAGAACCCTTAAGAGGAGATACTTTAACTTATCCTGGATGTAATGTTATCACATATGCTGAGCTCACGCAAACAAGTTTATTTAAGGATTTAGATATAAGAGGCAGGCTTGAATATTGTTGCGGTGAAACTTTATTTAGAACTGGTTATAAAGACGAATTATTCCAGGTTGCTAAGAGATTAGACAAGTGGTTTAACA
>JAUWRB010000072.1 GCA_030610785.1 Promethearchaeota archaeon
TTAGAACACACGCAATCATGCCCACATTAATAGAAACGCCAATTTTGGGTGAATTATTGTCTAAAGACGATGGAAAATGGAGAAAGTATTATTCCGGAAGAATACCATTAGGAATCGGCGAAGCAAAATATGTTTCAAACATAATTTTGTTTCTCTGCTCTGAAGGTTCCTGGTTCATGAACGGAGAAATAATTGGAATTAACGGTGGACGTCTAGATAAAGAATAATTTTTTTTTTTAAAAAAAAGTTTAAAATGAAATAAAATTAATATTTTGCTTTTTTATAAATTATTTTTCTTCAAATCTTTTTTTGTTTTTTTTATTTCTTCTATTAAAGCGGGAATAACTTTATTTAAATCGCCAACAATCCCATAATGGGCTACTTTAAATATTGGGGCATTTTCATCTTTATTAATTGCGATTATAATATCCGCTCCTTGCATTCCTACGATGTGTTGAATTGCTCCTGAAATGCCACAAGCAATATATAATTTCGGAGATACTGTTTTGCCGGTCTGACCAACTTGGCGATCGTGGTCGACCCAATTTAATTCAACCGTGACTCTTGACCCTCCTACTTCTGCATTTAAAATTTCTGCTAATTCTTCGATAATGTGCCAATTTTCTTTTGATTTTACTCCACGGCCTCCTGAGACAATTATTTCTGCTTCTTCGAGGTTAATTTTGATTTTTTCCCTACTAATCACTTTTACAATTTTCGTAACTGAGTCTTTTTGCTTATAATCATAATTGATTTTTCTAATTTTTGCTTTTTTATTTGTTTTAGGAGCTATTTTAAATATTCCGGGCCTTACAGTACTCATTTGAGGTCTACTAGATGGAGTTCTAATTGTTGCCATTATATTTCCTCCGAATGTAGGGCGCGTTTGCAACAAATTCCTAGTTTCAAGGTCAATAGTTAATCCAGTGCAATCTGCTGTAAGACCTGCATTAAGTCTTTTTGCAACTCTTGGAGCAAAATCCCTTCCTGTAGGAGTTGCGCCTATTAAAATTATTTCGGGTTTATTTTCTTGTATTAATTCTGTTAAAGTCTTAACGTATAAATCTGAATAGTAATCTTTTAAAATTTTTGATTTAACATAAATAATTTCATCTTCTCCATATTGACCCAGTTCTTCTAATTTATCGTCAAAATCGTCACCTAATAACACGAGCGATAAATTAACTTTTAACACATCTGCTAATTCTCGTCCTTTTCCTAATAATTGGAAAGCCACGTTATGAATTTTGTTATTATAATGTTCTGCAATAACCCAAACTCCTTTATATTGGGAAATATCCATTTTTTCGGCTTTAATTTCTTCACGTTCTAATATGATTGCTTCTACGGGACATTCTTCAACACAAGCCCCACATAAAGTACATTCATCCGTTATGCGTGCTTTATCGTCAATAATTTCAATACAACCATAGGGACAACTTGCTTGACAAGCTCCGCATCCTGTACAGAGTTCCTCATCTATTCGTATACTCATTTTTTATCCTCCCTTTAAAAAATTTTATCCTCTTTTAGGTTTTGACATAGAGTTTTAACCATTTCTTCTATCGTACCTGTTAATTTAACATGTTCCCCCTTTCGTTCGGGAATAAAGATTTTGAACACTTCTGTTTTTGAGCCGGTTAATCCAATATATGCTTTTTCAGCTTTCAAAGCTTCTGCATCTAAGAAAACAACTTTTTTTTTTTTATAAGCATTGACAATTCCGAGCATGGATGGAAATCGAGGTGTGTTTATCTCCTTTAAAACAGAAATTAATACGGGTAATTTAGTCTCAATAACTACTATTTCTTCCGATCTAAATGCTCTCTCAGCGATTACTTTATCGTCACCTTTCAATTCAAATTTTTGAACATAAGTTATTTGTGGTATATCTAAATCTTCCGCCAATTCAGGTCCCACTTGGGCGGTATCACCGTCAATCGCTTGAGTTCCGCAGATAACCATGTATTTTTCATTACTATCCGAATCTTTTAAAATTTTTTTAATACCTAACGCTAAAGCATGTGATGTAGCTAACGTATCCGCTCCTGCAAATGCCCTGTCGGTTAAAAGATAGGCTTTATCAGCCCCCATCGATAGAGCTTCGAGCAAGACATTCTCTGCTTGAGGCGGTCCCATGCTTATTGCTATAATTTCCGCACCGCGTTCTTCTTTTATGGATAACGCTAATTCGATAGCATTTTTATCCATTGGGTTCATTATGCTCGGAATACCTTCACGAATTAAAGTATTTGTCTTGGGATCTATTTTTACATCGCTTATTCCTGGAACTTGTTTAATACATGTAAATATTTTCATATTTTAATATCCCCTCCGTAATAATTTTTGAGCAATTACCATTCTCTGGATTTCGCTGGTTCCTTCGTATATTTCTGCCATTTTAGCGTCACGAAAATACCTCTCTACGGCGTAAGCTTTCATCAAGCCATAAGCACCATGTATTTGAACGGCATCGTGAGTTGCCTGCATTGCTGCCTCGGAAGCTTTTAACTTTGCCATCGAACCAATCATGCCATAATCCAATTTATTATCGCACATCCATGCCGCTTGGTAGGTTAATAAACGAGAACATTCGACAGCAACACCCATATCGGCGATTTTCCATTGAATCCCTTGAAACTTCCCTATTGGTTGACCAAATTGAACTCGTTCGTTTGCATATTTAATTGAAGCTTCTATCGCCGCTTGTCCTAATCCAACACATTGTGCTGCCATGAGAATCCGTCCATAATCCAATATTTGCAAACCAATTCTAAATCCTTTGCCAATACCCCCTAAATCATTCTCTTTTGGCACTCTCATGTCTTGAAACACGAGTTCTGAAGTATTTGAAGCCCTTACTCCTAATTTATCTTCTCTAACGCCAACAGAATACCCGGGCGTGTTCGCATCTACGATAAAAACAGTAAATTCTTTTCTTCGCCCTTTTTCTCCTGTTTTTACTACTAAGAGTAATGTCTCGGCAATACCTCCATTTGTAGCAAAAATCTTACTGCCATTTATTACCCATTCATCACCATCTAAATACGCGTTTGTTTCAACACCCCCGGCGTCTGAACCAGCGTTAGCTTCAGTTATACAGAATGCGCCTATTTTATCGCCTTTTGCGAGCGGAATTAAAAACTCTTGTTTCTGCTCTTCTGTACCAAAAATGTATAACGGATAAGCAACAACGCTACAATGAACGCCAGTAGTAATTGACCAAGATGCGTCAATCCTTCCAATCTCTTCCGTTATAATACAAAAACTAATTGTATCGTCGTGTAATCCCGCGCCGCCATACTCTTCTGGTATGCATGTGCCAAAATATTTCATTCTTTTCATTTCTTTCATTACAGTTGGATCTAACTGTGAGTTTTGGTCTGATTCTTCAGCTATATGTGCAATATATTCTTCTGAAAATTCGCGAGTTATCTTTCGGATCATTTGTTGTTTTTTAGTTAATGAAAAATCCATAAATATCATCAAATTATTATTTTTTCAATCAAAATAGTTTAAAAATATTCCACTTTAAAATATTAAATTCTTTAGTTAATTATTACAATTATATTTTATCATATTGAACTCCTTATAATCTTGAAAGAAGGAAAAAATTTATAAGAAATAATAGATCGAATCATTATTAATTGAAAATATCAAAAATGCTAAAAAATTATAAAATCATTTTATATTTATGAAAAATTTTTTTAAATTAATTCTATTTTCAAATATTAGTTAATTAATATAATTATTTTTTATTATACTTAAAAGTAAAAAAAATTTAGCCTAACTCATTGTGATAATAAAATGTTTGATAAAGAATATTTAGAAAAAGTCAAAGAAGCAAAAAAATCATGGGATAAAACTCTTGAAAATGCTGAAGAACGTGCCGATTTACCTTTTGTGACAGATTCAGATATCCCAATAAAAAGATTATATACTCCCTTGGATGTGAAAGGCGATTATTTAAAGGATGTCGCATTTCCTGGAGGGCCACCTTATACAAGGGGAGTATATCCAACAATGTACAGAGGACGCTTATGGACAATGCGGTTATTCTCGGGACACGGCACTCCTGAAGAGACTAATAAAAGATGGAAATTCTTATATTCTCAAGGCGAGACTGGATTTAGTGCGGCTGTTGATGCTTTAACCTTCAATGGTATCGACCCAACTAACAAGGATGCTGCCCCAGAGGTCGGTACATCGGGAGTCCCTTTATATTGCATAGATAGTCTCTTTGCTCTTACAGAAGATATACCCATTGATAAGGTAAGCGTTGCTTTAGTCGTAGAACCTTTCACATCAGCGCCTGTTTGTGCGATGTATTTTAACATGGCAAAAATGCGCGGATTTGATATGAAACAACTAATAGGAACCACTCAAAATGATATCCTAACGATGACCGTTGGATACATACCGTATAAAAATTGCCCCCCCAATCATTTACTCCGTATAGCGTGCGACTTTATTGAATGGACCGTACCACAAAAGAATGTTCCTAAATGGCATCCAATAAATTTTACAGGATATAATTATCGAGAGGGAGGTATTGATGCAATTCAGGAGTTAGGTTTTGTATTTGCTAGTGCTTGTTCGCATATTGATAATCTTCTTGAGAGAGGTTGGAAGATCGATGATTTTGTAAATAGACTTGCCTTCCATCTCGCAGCACATAAAGATTTTTTCGAAGAAATTGCAAAATATCGAGCAGCAAGAAGAATATGGTATACCCTCATGAAAGACAGGTACGAGGCAAAAGATCCAAAATCGATGCAATTTAGGTTTCACGTACAAACTGCTGGGAGCTCATTAACAGCTCAAAATCCTCAAGTAAACATAGTGAGAACAGCAATTCAAGCTTTAGAAGCTAATTTAGGTGGTTGTCAATCTCTTCATACAAATTCTTACGACGAAGCAATATGCTTACCTTCTGAAGAGGCGGCATTAATTGCTTTAAGGACACAACAAGTAATATCCGATGAGACAAGGATTACAAACACGATCGATCCATTAGCAGGGTCGTATTACGTTGAATGGCTAACGGACGAGGTTGAAGAAAGAGTATGGACTTATTTGGCCAAAATTCAAAAAGTGGGTAGTATAGATAAGACACTATCTTCAGGCTGGTTATATAAAGAAATGAGAGACGCTTTCCACCGAAGACGCGTGCGGATGGAAAATGGAGAAGAAATAAGCCTAGGCGTAAATAAATACCCTGTTGCCTATGACGAAGTAACAGATGTTTTTAGGACGAATGAAGGAGCAATGGAAATTGAAATTGAAAGGATTAATAAATTGAAAGCTCGCAGGGATAACGCAAAATTAGAGAGGATATTAGATAAAATGCGTGTTGTTTGTGAGAAGGAAGAAAATGTGATGCCCATTGTCATGGAAGCCACGAGAGAAGGAGCCACCGTTGGCGAAATATGTGATATTTATCGAGAGATATGGGGAATTTGGGAACCCCCGTTAGCAATTTAAATTATTAGATGGAAAACCGAAGTGTGAGCTCCTTTCGTTCATACACACATTTTTTTTCAAGTTTATCAAGGCAATAAGGACAAGCCAACAATAAAGAACTACTTGGTCGAGTATTATATTTGTTTGTATAAGGTTAAAGAATGTAGAAAGAGTTGGATTTAAATTATAACTCTAGGTTTTTCACGAGTATAAGGGCTTTTAACCCCACTTAATTCACTGAAATTAATCTTTCGATTTATCTTTTTTGTAAACCATTTTTTATGATGTTTATTCCAATATTTAACACAATTATTTAAAAAATTATCAATGTAATCTAATAACTCTTTTTCTATGTGATTTCCATCTTTATAATGAGTCATACCAGCTTTTATCGCACCTGTTTGAGTTAAATTAATAGCTTGTTTATCAATATAAGAGCTTTCCATTAAAAGGATTAAACCAAGATATTCTCCATACTTCTCAAATTTGCTTTTTACATAGTTTTCATGATAATACCATTTTAAATGATGATTCTTGAATATTTTTTCATCCATCTCGTTTTTATTTTTTCGTCTGAAATAATATTCCCTTTGATAATAATTCCAAATAAGTTTCTCGATATTTATGTAAAAAGTTTTAACCTGTTTTTTCAGAGTAATAGACTTCTTAATGCGATCATACACGAGTATTATTATCGTTATTATTGATACCGTAGCTGTGGATATAGTTATAATCTCACACAATGTAATCGCCTCATTTAGTTTTACTATTTAATTAGACATGTTGATATTTAAAGTGGTATAGGGAATAGATTTTCTGATTTCTTTAACGATATAGGCGACATATTAAAGGTATCTGATTATGAAGCTTGCGAAGAGTTAGGAAATAATTGGAATAAGATCATTTCTAAATTAAAGAAATTTTTTTTATCTCCTTCCATATGATAGTATGATCGTTCAGCTGCTTCATCGATAGATTCAACATCATTGAAAGATCTCATTATTCTCTTGGGTATATTAATTAGTAAGAATTTGCATTGGTGAAACTGCCTTCCACCCACATAAATTATTGTTTTTTTTTTTTCCAATTTAAGTGAAATATGTTCATTAACTCGAAATTCTCGCATCTTAATCTTTTAGAATACCTATTTTTTACTACATCAATTATAAATTTTGAGATATTTAAATATGTTTATTGATAAGAATTAGTAATTTTAATTCTATTTAACTTAAAATTGAAATAGTAAGCAAGATTTATAAGAATCTTATGATTTTAAGAATTATTATATTATATTATAGTATTTTAAATTAAAAAATATTGTTTTTACACAGAGATATGGCAGAAAAAAAGATAAGAATGCTCATGAGTAAGCCTGGAATTGACGGCCACTGGCGTGGGGGAAATTTTTGAGATAGACGCTCAAAACTCTAATAGTTGTGTCCAGAGCAATAAGGGATTCAGGCATGGAACTCATTTTTGGTGGATTTCAAAACATCGAACAAATTGTTCAAGCTGCTATTCACGAAGATGTTGACGTTATCGGTTTAAGTATTCATTCTGGAGCCCACTTTGCATATACAGAACAGCTCATTAATCTTTTAAAAGAAAAGGGAGTATTGGATCACTTTTTAATTCTTGTTGGAGGCGTGATACCCGCAAGGGATTTTCAAAAATTAAAAGATATAGGAGTTTCCAATGTATATGGCCCCGGATCAAGAGTTAGCGACATTGTTAACTTTATTAAAACTAATGTAAAGAAGTAATAAACACATGTATCTGGGGTTGTTATTATTTGAAAAGAAACTATGATATTGACGATTTAATTAATCGTTTTAGACAAAAAGATAAAATTGCCTTAGCAAGATTAATTACGCTCATAGAAAACCAACCTGACAAGGCTTCGACTATTTTTAAACACTTTGAAAATTTAAACCACGATTCACATATAATTGGAATTACTGGTTCACCAGGTGTGGGTAAAAGCACGTTAACTAAAGCTATTTGCAAAATTCTGCTAGAAGAAGGAAAATCTATAGGTATTATTTCGGTAGATCCAACATCTCCATTTAGTGGAGGCGCTTTTTTAGGGGATAGAGTGAGGATGACGGAAATTTCTTTACATCCTAATATTTTCATCCGAAGTCTTGCTTCAAGGGGTTTTAGAGGGGGAATTTCCCGTGCTGTACTTGATATTAGCCTACTTTATGAAGCTTTTGGAATCGATATTATCATAATCGAAACTGTGGGGGTTGGACAATCTGAATTTGAAATATATAACTTAGTATACACGACAATCGTTGTTATGGTTCCTGGATACGGCGATGCGATTCAAATGCAGAAGGCTGGTATAATTGAAATAGGAGATATATACGATGTTAACAAAAAAGATTTAGGCGGCGAAGACATTGCTGCTAATATCGATGTCATGCTTGATGACTCGAGTTTTCAAAGCGGTTGGCGTCCTCCGGTGGCAATGACTAATTCCATAACAGGCGAAGGCGTGGACGAATTAATAGAATATATTAAGGATCATGAAGAGCATTTAAAGCTTTCAGAATTATTAAAAGAAAAAAAACAACGAAGATTTGCCTATAAAATTAAAGAATTAATGTATTACAGAATTGAGCAAATATTAGGAAGTCTAATCAGTGAAGAAGAGATAAATCAAACTTCAATAAATGTAGTTAATGAAGGTAAATTTAAGATTTACGAGATGGTTCACGATATTTTTAGTAATGTTAAATTCGAGAAGAAAAAGAAAGGATAAAGCTTATTTACTATTTTTTAAACTAATATTTTTTAATCGCATGATTTTTTTGATACTTTCTTATCCTTGAAAATATTTTCTCATGCTGATTGTAATAATTTAGGCATTTTTTTTTCCATGGATAACTCGATTTTAATAATTTCGTTTAAAAGCGCTTCTCTTTCGCTTCCACCTAAGACTTCTAATTTTCTTATCCCCAAAGGATCAACTCTTTCTCTTAAAAACTTTATTTCTTTTACGGAGGGAGGTCTTGTTTCCTTTAAGTCTTCGGGAATTATTAACTCAAATCCAGTAGATTTTTCAACTTCTTCCACATTAATATCTGGATGAATTGTTCCAATTTTCATTTTTTTTGACTCATCGTCAAAAGATAAATACGCCAAATTAGTTATCACGCATTGTGGTCCGGAACCTCCACAAATACTTCGTTTTCCATCTTGAAATCCTACACCCGAAATAAAGAACATTTTTTCTGAGGGTACAAATGTTCGAGTATCGTGTCTCGGAGTATATAAGAATTGTCCTCTAGAGTAAAACATCGAAAAATCGGCTATTCCTGCACAACCTGGCAATCTTACTTTTGGCTTATAATAATCACCAATACATATATTGTTAGTATTTCCATTTTGATCAATCTGGGCTGGTCTAAAAAACTCTATGGTCGTAAGAGTATCTGAAGGAAGGCATTCTAGCGTGCATTCACCAGAATTTTGGAATTTATATGCTCGATGTAAATTCATTTCAAGATATAATAAAGTTACTTGCCTGGGTTCTAATACGAATGAATTGCCCATGATGTAATGATATATCGCATCTGGAGCGTGTGTTAATTTTGCAAGCGTGAATGCCGCCCAAACCATTGGAGTCGCTACTCCAACAATCATCACATCTGAATTTTTAACTTCTCTTGCCATTAAAACAGTAAGTAATTCATCAACCGTATAATCTTTTGAAATTTCGTTCATCTTTTTTCTTCTTCCTCTTAAATTATTATATTTAAAATCGTTTTAGCTCCACCCACTGCATCTAAATATCCTGCATGTGTTTTATTTAGGATGAATTGATTTTTGTAATTATTAAATTCCATTTTCATGTAAGTCTGGATGTGAAGCGGGTCGAACGTATAAATGGGATAACAGCTGGTTGGATGTGCCCCGAATGGGACTTTAACTACCGCTTCTACTGATTGCATTGGTATTTGAGCCCTCCTCGGTAAATGAATAATATCTTCGGTCTCAACTAATTTTTCACAGATAATTATGGTTTTTTTTGCAGTTTTTGCCATGTCATCGTCAAGCCATACCGCACCTTCTATATTTGCGTTTCCAAATTCATCGCAATAATTAACGTGAACAATAGCGATATCTAAATCGATTTTAGGAAAAGCCATTAATTGTGTCCCAGATCCCAGAGGATCTTCAAACTGCTTGATATCATCTCTTACTTTTGAAAAATCGGTACCAATCATTCCCTTAAGAGGCATGAATGGAACCTTCAAATAGGAAGCCTTCAACCCCAAAGCGATTGTAGCTTCAGACTCTTCCCGGACTTTGATTTGTCCGGTCTCTATTGCCTTTCTATAATTCGGCGCCATGCCAAAAACTTCCATCCCTACAAATGAGGCCTTTACTTCGGATATGCAACCTCCACCTATAAGCATATCGACATCGATCCCACCCACGAAAGTACAGATTGTTAGATCTTTTTTATTTTGCCGGACTATTTCTCTGCAAGCACTAATGGGTTTCCTCCAAAAAGAAAGACCACCAGTACCAATTAGATCGCCATTCTGTACGTGTAACGATATTGCTTCTTCAAGAGATATTAATTTACTTGTCGCCATATACATTTATCACTTAAATTTTTACTAAATTAGAACATGTTAATGCATTGTAAGGGATATATTTGCTATATTAAAAATATATTAAATAATCTATTAAATTCTTAGATATTATTTTAAAGTATATTTAAAAAATTTTTTTAATTGGATAAATTAATTTTAATATAACTTTAAGACGATAAAGAAAGATGGTAGAAAGGAAACGGCTGAAAATGGGTTTAGTGCAATGTTATTTTGGTAGAGGCAAAGGAAAAACGACAGCAGCGTTAGGACAAGGCTTTAGAGCAACTGGTCACGGCTTTAAAGTATACATGATACAATTCATGAAAGGCAACACTAAATATGGCGAAGTCGAAGCTATTAAATTCAATCCTAATTTTGAATTAAAACAATTTGGAACCACAGAACTTATAGAAATTCCGGAAGAAATTGATTTAAACGAGGGTAAAAAAGCCTTAGAATTCGCTGAAAAAATAATCTCGAACGATGAGCACGACATTGTTATTTTAGATGAAGTGGGTGTTGCCATTGAGATGGGAATTGTTGATGTGGAAGATGTATTAAAATTAATCAAAAATAAGCCGGAAAAAGTAGAATTAATCATCACCGGCGGGCAAAAAATTCATCCTAAAATAAAAGAAGCGGCAGATCTTTTAACCGAGATGAGGATGATTAAGCATTATTACTCCTCAAAAGGTATCAACGCTCGTTATGGCATTGAATTTTAAACTTTATTTTTTAAAGATAATTGTTTCAATTCTTTTTATCAATGATTAAATTTAAAAGAAATATTTTCTATAACAATCATCACAAAGAGGTTTAATTTTTGTTGCACTGTAAGGTTTTCCACATTTATGACAGTATCTTTCTACATAAAATGGATTATCCCATCGAGACCAAACCTCCCAATCCTCATAACAATAAGGTTTATTAGGATCTAATGGAATTTCTTCTCTACATCTTATGCAATATCCTTCTAATTTTTTTCCAAATCTCTCTGTTATTTCAATCATTGATTTTTCTGTAAAGTGAGGATTGCTATCAAGCCATTTAATAGATAGATTTTTCGTGAAGGAGTAAGGAATGTGGTCTAATTCAATATTTTTCTTATAATTCTGAAGTTTTTTTATTTTTTCAGGGTCATTCTTGCATTTTTCCATTTCCTTGCTTACCAATTCTAAATATCTTGATTTTATGCGTTTAATCTTTCTAATAACAATGGTTTCACCAATGTTATCGTGATTATTTAGTCTATAATTCTCCTCTATTCTCCAATTATCTTCAATGGAGAATAACTCTGATCCTCCGTATGCTCCTATGTTATTGAAAATGAATTTGGTATTTTTACATTGAGGATAATTAAGAATGCTTAATAATCTCGCTTGAAAAGGTAATACTTTCGTTGTCAGGGAAGGAATGATTACAAAATCAACTTGGTATCTCTTAACCCAATATGGTACGATTTCACTCAATCGCAAAAAATCCTTACAAATAAAAATTGCCATTCTTCCAAGTGAAGTATTAAATATATTTATTTCAGGTAAATGTTGACATTCAATATTCTCTTCTTGATATTCTTTTTTTTCTTTATTCCAAATCCAAACAGGGGTCTGCTTTTTTTGTTCGCTCCTTTTTCCCTTATCAATTATTATTGTTTTGTTTACATGTTCATCATTTTCTTTCACGTGTTCAAGACCGCCTATAATGATGAGATTATTGGTTTTTGAATAATTTTCAAGATATTTGATCTTATTTTGAGGTATTGAATTTTCAGGAAACACTATTATATCTGGTTTGGTGTTTAATGAAAGATCAAGCATTTCATCAATTTTTTTGCTAACTCGAGATTCATACTCTTCATTATATATTAACACTTGATTTTTCTCAATCTCAATATTATCCCAAAAATGCTTTGTAAAAAAATTAAAATGCTCTAATTTTTTTTTTAGGAATTCAATTCCCTTTAAGGAATGTAATTGGACAAGATGGATTACGATATCTTTATAATTGCTAATTTCTCTTGCGGATAAGGTTATCTCATTAGGCTTTTCCATAAAAAAAACAGCATTTTGCTCGCCTTTAATTTGCTTGGATTCTTTGTGTGTTCCAATATTCACAAAAAACGATATATCAGTTATCTCTATATGTTTTTTTTTAAAAGCATCAATATTTTTTTCAAGTGATATTTTTTTATTGACTTTTATAAAAGGAATATATTGTCCAATTTTTTTTAATTTGCAATATTCAACAAAATCTTGAGCATGAGACAATTTTTGAATCAAATATTCTTCTTCTGGATCTTCCATTTGATTCCCATCAAGCTGTAACCCTTCTAATTTCTGAAGTGTTTCTAAGCCCTTAATTTCTGTAATTTGATTCCCATCAAGGTATAACCTTTCTAAATTCTGAAGATCGTCCAAGCCCTTAATTTCAGTAATTCGATTATTTCTAAGATTTAAGGCTTTTAGTTCAGTAAGATTTTCTAATCCTTCAATAAGCGTTATATCTTCAATATCTTGAGATTTTAAATCCAAATAATTGTCTTTTATTTTGTATTCTTCTCCATTATACTTAACAGATGGCATTATAATAACTCGTTCTAAAATTTTAATCCTTTGATGATCTAAGAATGGTTAATCATCTATATAATTTTATTTATTTTTTTATATCTCAATCCTTCCTTAATAACACCTTACATTACGAAATAATCACGATATTTTTTTTTTTTAAATGTGGTGGAAAAATTTTTACAAAACAAGTAAATGAAAAAAAATTTGGTTTTCACCTAAAATAAAAGGCATTAACTTCAAATTTTTTATAAAAACATTAAAAACTTAAATTATAATAGTAAATCCATCGAATGCGGCACTCGTTTCTCGAAAGATCTTTTTTGCTATATTCTCTGCCTGCTTGCGTTCTTCCATGGTTTTATACATGTTTGCGTCAAAATGAGTAAGCAGGAGTCGTTTAACATTTGACTTTTTTGCGATACTTGCTGCTTGTTCGGGATTTAAATGAGGCCATTCCATTTCCACTTGTCCTGTTTTATATGAGCATTCGCTAATGAATAAATCAGCATTCTTAGAAAGCTCGTATACATTATTACAGATGCCAGTATCAGTGCAATAAGTAATAATTTTGTTGTCTAATTCAAATCTATAACCTAAACATGGATCGGCGTGAATCAGAAGTTTACAGGTAAATTTAAAAGGTTTTTCGTATACACCTTCCTGTAATTCACGAATTTCAATTTCAAATGGTAATTCATTAAAAGATGCCGTGTAAGGATGTTGTATAACCGTTTCTAAGCCCTTT
>JAUWRB010000108.1 GCA_030610785.1 Promethearchaeota archaeon
TCTTTATAGTATGTTGTGTCAAACTCTTCCTCTTGGACTTCTTCAGAGTCGGTTGTGTCAAAGTCTTCCTCTTGGTCGTCTTCCGCGTCGGTTGGGTCAAAATCGTCCTCTTGGTCGTCTGGAATATAACTTGGTTCATCGTCCGATTTATGGTCTGATCCCGCTTCGCTCATTGGACATTCAACCTCTACAATTTGTATATTTTGGTGGGACGCGATATTCGTAATCGATTGTTTTTATCACGTATCTTTCTGCTTTAACTCCGTTCAAGACTAAAGCGTGGCGGTCTTTTAAGAGCCCAACGAAATCTTGGTCCTCTAAACTATTAAAAAATCTCTTCACGCAATCTTTTCCCATCCTAAATAATATCTTTAGACTCGGAAGCTTGGTGACGCATTCAAACAAATCTGAAGGCGTTTGGTCCGCAAGAAAGAACGCTAACCCTTTAGACCTGAACTCTCGCAATAAAATATCAAATATGATTTCTAATTCTTCTACAGCAACGCTATCGTCAGTTGAGAAGTAATTATTTTTAGGTTTTCTTAATATTTGATGCGCCTCGTCCATCACGATAATATTCTGGAGTCTCCCCACTTCAACATCGGGCATTAACGTCCTGACCATTTGAAATATTGCGTTAGATAACAACCACTTCACATGAATAGAACACATTGATAAATCGATGAAAATCTTTTTTCCGAGCCTCCATTGCATAAACCAAGTAGGAATTATGGATTCTGAGTTATATTCTAAAATTTTTTCTAAAATTGGGTCTGATAGTAAATGCAAAACGCGATTTTCAATAGCCCTCAACATGTTAGTCTGGTATTCGTCGTGATATTGATGCACCTCGTACCATTTCTTTAACCCTAGGAATAATTTTTGGATGAGTTGAGGCATGTCTCCATTTTTGCGAAAGAATGATTTCTCGACTAAATACATTATTTTATCAACGGGACTTTTTAAGCCCATTGAAGCTGTTAAATAGGATGCAGTTTCTTGCAAGACCTTTTCTAAATATTCGCCCTTAATGTAATAGGGAATTTTTAAGTCGGGATCTCCATATTTAAGAATTTTATCTACTTTATAAAGATTTTCTTGGTTTCCCTTGCCTAAATTTATAAATAAGACGCCGGTTTTGGGTGCTTTTTCGTAAAATTCGGAACAAATCTGACCCAATAGTCTTGACTTGCCAACCCCGGATTGCCCCCCGATAATCACGCTTTGAGAGAAATTATTAACCCGAATTAACGCGTTATTCTCTTTCACTACTCCTAAACGGACGTGTTTTCCGATCCAAATATAGCCATTATTACTTTCGTTGTAAGGCAAGACGTTTAAATTTTCAAACCGCAAGAAATTTGCTCTCGGTAAAGGATTATTCTCGGTAAAAGTAAAATCAACTTGATCAGGACCTAGAAATGCGGGGATTTTTTCTTTAGGAAGCTTTAATTTATGTAAATTGTAAAAAAAGGTCGTGTCAACATCATTTTTATTTACCCAAAAAGTTTTTGATGTTAAGATATTTCTCCAGGTATCTGGAGGTGCCGGATAAATTTTAGCCCGCTCCCCCTTCAGATTTTTAATTTCTAGCGGTAACGATTCTAAGCGTGCTTCAAGTATTAATCCTTCTTCTCTAAGAGATTCTTTTGGAACGAGGTTTTTTTTAAGGGCATATCTTAAATATATTTTTACTTTATAAAGTTCAGAAATCGTTTCAATGTATAACCTTCGACCTTTTATAGAATCGTCTCTCTGCCACGTGATAAAGAGTTGAACAACGCTATTTTTTACCTTACCAAACAAATGAATGAATTTTGAAATAATAGAAAATTGCATGCTGTTTAAATAAGGGTACGGGGGTACGATTAGCTCGTAAAAAGATAGCTTTCTATTATAAACCTCTGAATTAATGCACCCTAACCCAACTTCTCCCGTGAGCCCCGGATATTTGTCTTCTAAATACGTTAGAAAAGTCACGCCTCGTTTATATGCTTTTTCCTTGGTTAATTCGTTAAAGAAAAATGTCCACGAGAAACCTTTATTAATCGTCAATTCTAAGCCATAAACCGTTTTCTCTCCGAAAGGATCGCATAGCCACGAATTATCGATTGAGACCTCTTCTCGGTTTTGAGGGTTAATGATTTTAGTTTTTTTAATAACAGCGGGTACTTGAGTTATTTCTACCCTAGCCTGCCAAAATCCTTTAATTCTAATCTCTTCGCTTTGTTTTATTATTAATCTCTCACTTTTTTTTATTAAGATTTTCTCACCTTTTTTCATTATTTTAAAATTAATTCATGACTTTAATTACCAAGGGGACTCTTTAATTCCCAATTTCTTTCCACTCGGGGGTTCACGTCTACAACGAGTGTAGCGCTTGTACTTTATCTTTTCATTTATCACTTGAATTTCTCCTCTTGAAAAAACTAATTTGCATGCCATTTTAATACCTTTAAAACTATATTTCCAGAAATAATAAATAACCATTATCAAGAGATACGCGATTATTTCGAGGAAAAACGTTAAATCTTGCGCTACGATTATTATCCAACCAGTTGTTATTGATAAAATAAGTAGAAACAACTGATATATCGAATGACTGATGTCTGCTTTAAACGCTTGGGGGATGGATAGTAAATCAGCGGAACTAGGCGCAGCAGAAAGAACTATAGAAATCATTGCCGTTAAAATTAAAAAAATAAATAATACATCGACACTTGGATTCAAAAGTAGGTCCCATAAAAAGAAAAACAAATAAAAAGAAAATATCATGGGAGCAAGACCGACTAAAACAGCCTGTAGAAATGTGAGCTTTTTTTTCACACCAAAAACCACGTGCCCATTATAAATATATTTAAAGTCAGTTTTTTCCTTTCCGGTTTTTGTCTTTTCCAGTAATTTCACGCTTTCAATCGATGTATTAGTAATAATGCACATTAAAACGTGGCAAATCTCGTGAAAAACTATTCCGAATAAAGATAGCGCTCTAAAAAACTTGTTTAACGGGCTTGGTATTGAAAATAGTAATACATGCGAAATAACAATAGAAAAAAGCACGAACCCAATCATTATTATTATTTCCTCAAACATTTAGACTTTATCACCTTTTTTTGTAAATTTAAAGTATTTTAATGTTGACCCTTTATAAATAAAAAAATGCTATCAAGAAATTGATCTAAATTTTTTCATTTGACAAGATACTTGCGTGAGCTTTTGCTACCTTTATTAGGTGGAATTTTGTTCCGATTGATATTATCCTCATTTTTTTCCTCTTGTTTTTTAATTCTTTGATTCATAAAAAAAGCCCATGTATAGGATTTAATATTTGATTCGATATTTGGAAATAATAACCGTAAAAGGCGTGTCCAAAGAGCCATATTACAACGCAATTTAACACTAAGAGCGTAAAATATCCGATTAAATCATCTCTGTCAAACGAAATATCTAAAAAAATCGCTAATATTTCGTCGATATTTGCTATAAAACCCAAGCATAAACTTATTACCAAATAAAACTCAGTAACATCCGAATAAAATATCGCATTTAAACTTAATACCATTTTAAAACGTTTTTTTCCTATTATAATTTTTTCTTCTTTTTTTAATTTAATGATAGCCTTTAAAACCTATTGCGTTCCAAAATCCGAACCCCGCACTAGGCTCTAATAGAAACGCTGCTATCCATAACATCAAGATTCCTAAAATTAACAGTTTCACTGACCTAAAATTTTTACCACAAAATAACCCAGCAAGCCCCCATATTAATAATAATATACCCCCATAGAAGCATATACCTCCTACAAAATCAAAAACTGACGTAAAAACTCGGCCTACTTGGTAACATAAATTAGGCGCAAATAAGGGAATAAAAACCGCTATAATAATAACGATCCCAAAAAATATCCAAAACACACCTTTAAAACCGCTTCTTCTTTCATAAGAAAAATCATTTTTTTTTTATTCCTATACAGATATATCACCACACAAATTAAAATAAATTTAAGATAAATATTTCTCTAAAGTATATAAATAAAAAATCAAAAAAAAAAAATAATAAAAACTAATAATATATTACCATGTTCTATAGATCTTATTTCTATTCTATATCCGAAAATATTTTATTCCCGTATGCAATCCGCAAATAGCTAAAAGAACAACCGAGACAAAAATTACCTTTGCCATTTTAGCCCTTTGAAATTGTCCCAGAAAAAGTAAGCCTAATACTCCTACGATAAGTCCGAGTAGACCAATAATAGATCCAAAAACAATAATCAATTCTATACCTTCAATAACTTGATCGAAATAATTCCAAAATATCATAAAATAGAATTATGGTATTATTATTTAAATAAAAAATCTCTTTGTATATTTCTCTGATAGTTTTATTTTGTTGGGGAGTCAAGAATTTAGATATAATTATATATTCGAAATAGAAGAGAAGGATATTAAGTTCCAAGGGGATTGGATCCAAAAAAAATATTTTAGTTTATAATTTTTGTCGGTTAAGATAGATTTATTAAATATCAGAAGATAAAATATTTGTTATAATTTTTTAAAAAATTCAAGAGGCAAAATTTAATGAAAAAATTAAATAAGTTGTACTTATAACTATTTTTGGCAATATATTTCGCGGTATGGACTATTATATTAGGAAGGGTTTTAAATATTTATCTTTTTGTATATTATAGTACCGGATATATTGATGATCCTGAATTAGGTATGATCTATATTAGATTAAACGAAATAACAAGGGATATTTTGAATATTATTAATTTTGTTTCAATTATATCTGTATTTATAGTTATTCATTGTTTAATTTACGCTGTTATATTAATAATATTAATAATAAATGAGAAGAGAAAATCAAAGCTAAATACGGATCTTAAAATTCAAAAGGAAGTGAAAAAAATTGTTGAACAACAACAAAATATTCAACAACCTCAAGAGAAAACGATAGTAAGGAGGGCTCTCGAATATTGTCCTTCGTGTGGTGCTGAACTGTTAGATAAAGCAGGGTGCTTTTGTTCTAAATGTAAAAGTATCACATTTTATAGTCATTACTTACACAGTTATTAAAACGATTTATTTAATATTTAAATTAATTCGTTGTTAAAAGTATTTAAACAAAAAATTATTCAAGCAACCTAAAATCTGAAATATTAGCAATTAAACTAATTAAACTTTAAATCTTTTTTATATCTCCTGTAAAAAGCTTTCATATATATTATAAATTGAAATAGATTATAAAAAGCTCTACGAATCAAAAACAAACCAAAATACTCCCTACAAAAGATTATAATTAGCTGAAGAGAGATTCAAACAATTATGTGGCGTTAATCCCCGACTAAAAGATATTTTTAAGGTTTGAATTACGAACATTAATTTTGGAGATATTCCATAATTTTCTCAAAGTCTGTAATATGATATGATTTAATTACTTTGAAATTAATTGTTTTGCTACTAATATCTCATCAATTAAATAGAAATAAATTTGATTTAAGATGCCTTTAATTTCTTGTTTTTTCTTTCGTGGGAATATTATCTTTAATATTGCCGTATCCATCTTTATTCTAGGCTCGAAAGGATTGTTCACTAAATTCTCATAATCATAATCCGAGATCTTGAATGTTTCACAGATTAATTCTTTATTTAAAAGAGAAACATCCACAATAGAAACATTCCGTAAGATTTGTTGCCAAATACAAGGAAATTCTTTATCTGATATATCTTCAAATATTTTAAGTAGGTCTTCCTTTTCTGCATCCTTTAGCCTCTGAATGTCTATGATCTTCAAAGATTCCAACACATATATCCGAATTTTAAACCAGCCCGTGGGGATTCTTTCGACAAAAAGTTGCAATAGATTAATGGCACTATTTAACCATATACAGTTGACCTTTGCCTCAGTTTCATCAAGACTAAAGACATTATTGAATATTGAAGAGAAAATTCTTTTTTGGTCACCTGAAAAATAAGCGAAAAAATAAGTATTAGGTGCCTCTATGTGGAATGTTTCAATCGTACCCAAATAACATAATTTACCTTTTAAATAATTCTCCCAACTAGTTTGATATGAAGAGAATGATTGAGATGAAACCATCTTCCGAGTATGTTTAAGGATTTCATCTTGCTTGTTTCCAAAAATTGATATTAACTCTCTTACCCATTCTGGCACTTCTTTTTTCAAGTAATTAATTATATCTTTTTTCGTCTTCTTAGGGGTTTTAGATGTTTTTAACTTATCTAGCGTTATAGAGTATTCATTCTTAAATTTTTCACCATAATTTTGGATTATTTGATATATCCGATGAATCTTTGGTTCAATTTCTTCAAAATAATCACCATCTTCAATTTTATGAATAACGAATTCTTTTAGCATTCTAGACTCATAGTTTTATGATTCGCCCTACGGCAATAATAATGAACATTAGATAGTGGAATTTTATATTCAATATCTCCAATAGATGTAAAATGTAAATAATTCGGGGAGATTTTTTCGAATATAAATTTAGTTCTACTATCCAATTCTTGAACAATGCACATTTCTGGCATTAATCCATAATTCCTTGATCTAGCACCTTCGCTTGCCTTTATTGATGGAATATTTGTTAAAAACCTCTTTACTCTTGAAGCTTGTTGCCATATTTTTTGCAATTCGGGATTTTTTAATGCAATCGGACCATAGAGGTTGCTTACTTTTAATTCAGACTGAGGGATTTTCTGAATGGTAAAATTCTTGAACTCGTGTATTCCCACATCTGAAATCAATTCTTCTTGATACTTTATATCAGGACCAATACCCAATGATAACTTTCTTAAGGAAATATATGTAACTAAATGATCATTTGTAGGTTTTTTCTTTTGCATTATTAATAGGATTTCTCTAAAAGTAGTATCATCAGAAAAGTTCATAGCGTCATATCTGGTAAAAATATACTTAATAGAGTAATTTTTTACGAAATATTTTCTTGTTTCTGAATTAACATCATCTCTCAAGATTGTTGCTGGTAAGACGGAAGCAATAATTCCATTATCTTCCAAAATTTTATCAGCTAGAAAAAGAAAGTATGTAGAAAACGATTGTTTTTCGTTTATATTTTTTTCAAATTTTTTAAAAGGAGGTTTGACGATGTTTTCAATCAAATGCTTCTTGTATTGTTTTTCAGACTCTTTAGCTAATTTATTTATTAATTCTTGCCGTGTAAATGGGGGATTCATTATTACGATGTTAATATTAGTTATTTTAAATGAAACACCCGCCTTGCCGTCTAATGTTATTGAGCCAATTAGTTTAGATGGACTCTTTTGAGTTTTTTGAGTTTTGACTTCCGGAGATGTCGTGAATTGAGTAATAGTTTTTTGAACCTGTCTTAGAAAGGACTGGAGAGGTGTAATTGTTGCGTTCTTCACGAGTTTTGTTGAATCGTATATGGCAATTCTCAAATAATTCGCAAGAAAATCAAGATTTTGCAGAGTTAGATTAATAAGTGATAAATGAGTAGAAAAAGGCATAATGTCAATACCTGTTATCTGGCGTTCTAAAAAATTTTTATGGTTGGCTTTCCCAAACGATTTTCCTGTGCTAATTTCATAGAGTTGTTTCATTCTTTTATATGAGGCAATTAATAATTGACCGCTGCCACAAGCGGGATCAATGATGTTTACATTATGGTCATTAATGGCAAAAAATGCTAGTAATTCTGCACTTTCCGGTTTCGTGTAATAAGCAGCAACCCTTTTCCGAATAGTTACGGGGATTAATTTATGAAAAATTCTTCCAATTACATCACTTTCAATATATTCTGGTCCCAAAAATTGTATTGCTCGAATTATCTCTTTAATTTTATCAATCTTTTCTTCGGGAAATTGCGAAACAACATCAATAGAAAAAACGGGTTTGAAATCTACTTCTAAAACCTTTAAAAAATAGTTTTTTAAATCTGAAATGTTAAAGATATTATTTACATTAATTGGAGAAAAATCATCTCTCTTGCTCGATAGTATCGAGTAGAAAATAAGTTGATTTATAAAAAGATAGCCCGCCGCATTTCGGGATGTAATGTCAAAATCAATATCTGGCGACTTCAAATCGTCTTGAGAACCCAATATGTTTTGATACAAGCTCAAGGTTTCCTCGTTTACTTCAGGGAGGATTTCAAAAATATCATTTGCTAAATGATTAATAGTTTCTATAAATACATCTACATCTGGTTTTGGAATGACTTTTTTGTGTAGAAATTTATCAAAAAAAGAGGCAAAATCTCCAAATTTTACTCGTTTATGAGCCATCGGTTCACTTTTTCTTTTATAATAAATGTGATAGGAATGTTGCTCTAAGATGCTCTGAAGATCAGTATCACTTGAGACCGATTTTACCTCGTTTTCTAAGTTATTTGAATAAATTAAAGTAAATGACGCATCAATATCATGAGCATCCAAGTAGGTTGCCGCTTGAGATAGTCCAGAGGCAAGGGATTTTTGCCATTCCCCCTCGCCATAGATTTTAAAGTCGTTTTGTAAATAAAAATCTGGTTTATATGTCTTACCATGTATTTTAGCTGTTACTTGGGCTTTTATACTCAATCCTTGATTTTTCAAATACGAATAAATGACACTATTGATTGAATCCTCGGTAATTCCCATAATTTAAACCTATTCATTAATCGAGTTTGAATTAAATCTTTATCTTATAAATCTTAATAAAAAATCTTTGATTTGAGAGTTATTAAATTTTATTGAAATGCTATGGATTATGATTTACTTAAATACTTTTTTTATTAATAGAAAGAGAGAAGTTAAAAAAAAAGAAAATTAATATGCTTAGGATTCATATTTATGTATTCAGACGAGATTTACCTCAAATCCTATTACCTCTAATAAAATAAATTATAAAAAGAGAATTTGTCAAGTTATAAATTATGAAAAGAAGGTTAAAAAAAACGATATTTGATCTGGACAAGGCATTACAAGATTTCGAGTTTCAAATCGAAAGGTCGATTAGATTATTAAAAAACTCAAAATCTAAAGAACAATTAAAACAAGTTCTTGGTATTAATGAAATCATAAAAAGGTTAATTCCAGAAGGGACTGTTATTCAAGTGAAAAAAAAATAGAAAAACTGGTAAAAATGAGTTATTATTTATTTTTTGTTACCATACCAAATATTGAAGAAGGAAAAAAAATTGCCAAAAATCTCATTGGATTCAAGATTGAAAAGGGCTCTAAAAAATACCTGAATTGGATTAAAGATGTTGTTGAATAATAACCCCCTGAATATTTTTCATTTAGATTGGATTTTTATTGATACAATTATTATTATTTTATTAATCGTTTTATTAATTCTCGTTAAAATTTACAAGATAACCGCTAGATGGAGAAGTCCGTTTTCTAATGAAGCATTAGAAATTCGTAAATACGACAAATCCGATATCAAATTTAAAACTTTAAATATTATTGTAAAAAAATGGTGTTTAATAAGGAATAAAACATTAATAAGAGGAGATAATTCAAAACCAATAATTGTAATAATTAGAACAAATCATAAAAAGAAATTACTACGAGTTTTAACAGAAGGTTTAAGTAGTTATCATCTTAAAGTTATTATAATTAATTTAAGAATTAAACTTTGTCCTAATTATGATCCTTTAGAAAAAATAACTCAAGAAGAAACGAGACATGTAATATCAGTAATATTAAATTTCTTTAAACAGCAAAAATTATTAATAACTTCTAATTATTTCGTAATAAATCATTCAAAATCAAACTTTTCATATAAATCATTATTTGTAGATACTAATAATGTTGGAATGGCATTAATAAACCCCAAACTCAATAAAATTAATAGAAGAAATTTTACTGAAATAATTAATCATGCTATAATTAAGTCTCAATTATTCGTAATTTTCAGTAAAAAATCCAACTTTTTTTTCAATAATAAAAATTTAAAAGATTTTTTAAGAGAATTTCCTATTCCTAATTCAAGTAATCTTAAAATTCTAACTTTAGAAAAAAGTAAAAAATCGTTAAAATATTATGAGACTATTCTTTTAGGTATTATCATTGATATATTAGAAAATAATTCATTGAAATTTCAAGCGATATCTTAATTCATGTCGAAAGAAAAGATTTTAAGAGATTATAATAATTCAATTCATTATACCGAAGAAACTTGGGCATTACTAAAATCAAAACGAAAAAGAGCAATAGAAATTTTAGCAATGTTTAAAGGATTAATCCCATGTGTCT
>JAUWRB010000042.1 GCA_030610785.1 Promethearchaeota archaeon
GAACCTTTTAAAAACTTCTATTACGCTAAATTGGAAGAAAATGACGCATATAGACTTAATGTAAGCGAATGGGAACGAAAGAGATACATTACTCGATTATAACATTAAAGTCATTTGAAAAAATTTTTTTTTTATTAATAATTATTTTTGGAATATTTATAATAACTTTTAGGTAAACTAGAGATATAAGCAGGCGTCACTTCATCTATAGAATAGTCTCCTTCGTCATATACTGCTTTTCTTAATTTCCAGATTCCATCTTCTTTTTTCCAGATTTTTGAACTTCTGAATTTATCAACTATTCTCCAAAATTCTTCTTCTGTTATTTCAGTATAGTTTAAAAACTCTTTAAACCATCTTTTTGGAAATTCACCATCATATCGTTTTACTAAAGACACTCCTTCTTCTCTGGTAATATGTCCGTCCCTAACTTCATGTGAAGCATCGGAAGTGCATCTGCCAATGCCAAATTTAATAAATGCCATATAAAAATGGAAACCATCAGTTTGATCGTCTAAACTTGCGTATTTAGAATAAGTTCCTTCTGATCTTCCTTCTGGATTCGCTTCAAATCCAGTGTGTTCTGCTGCGAGATAATAATTTTCTTGAGGAATCCATTTTCTATAGAATGAAAACCAATGAAATTCTATTCCTTGATCTTTCATTTTCTTTATATCAGGAGGTCCATATAATATTAAATCACTTTCATCATAATCATCTTCTGTGAAATAATCCGTTTCTTTAAGACCATATTCAATTAAATCGTTTAAAGTAATTCCTTTAAAATATTGTTCGGACCACATTTCAAAAGGCATACCTCTTAAATTATAAACTCTTGGATCTCCACTATATTCTGCTTCTCCGTTCTCCCCGAAAAATACTAATTTAATATCAAATGCTCTTGCAATATGAAATGCGTAAGATACTTGTCCGTAAGCAAAAGGTTGCCAAGCATCGCCTAAAGCTTCAAAAGCGATTCGGGATAACTTTCTATGGACTCTACCGTTTGGCCATGCCATGAGATTATTGAATGCTCCAACTTTAATGAAATTCCTAAAGTTTTTATAACCTACAGGAGTGTATTCAAATGGAGCCCATGTAATTGTGAGTGGATGCATCCCATATTTGTATTTTAATTCATAAGCCACCCTTGCACTGTCTTTACCTCCACTTATTGGAATTATCATATCATATCTTCCGTCATTTCGTCGATGCTCGTCACATAACGCTATAAGCATTTCTTCTCTTTCTTTCCAATCAATTTCATGATTCTTAATATCTGAGAACTTGCAAGCACCGCATATTCCATCTTTACTCCAATATATTCTTGGTCTTTGATTTGATACGACACATCTATCGCAAAATTCTATTTTTTTTGGCAAATCAGGTATTTGTCTATCAATAATTTTTTTGCTTACCATTTAACTAACCTCAATTATATATTATTTAATTCGCAGAATTTTTTTAATATTTGTATTCCTACATTACCACTTTTTTCTGGGTGAAATTGAGTTCCACAAACATTTTCCTTTTTTACTACAGCACAAAATTCTTGATTGCCATATGTCGTAGTAGCTAAAATATTTTCTTTATTTTTTGGTATTGGATAATAGGAATGAACAAAATATACATCAATCTTTTCATTAATATCGGCAAGCAATGTACCATTCCATGACGATTCAAAATTTTTTATTCCATCATATGGTTTTTTTAATTCATTCCATCCCATGTGTGGCACTTTATATCCTTTTAAATTTACTTCTTTTGGTTTTTTAAAGGGAATCACCCTACCAGAGATTAAATTTAATCCATCATATAATCCAAATTCTTCACTTTCAGTAAAAAGCATTTGCATTCCCAAGCAAATTCCTAACATTGGAGTTCCTTCGTTAATTTTTTGTTTTATTGGCTCAATTAAGCCTCTTTTTTTAAGACCCTTCATACCATCTCCAAAAGCACCAATACCTGGCAATATAAGACTTTTTGCAAATAATACTTCTTCAGGTTTTTCAATAATTTTGTAGGTTTTACCAATTTTTTGAAAAGCCATACTCACGCTTTTCAAGTTATTTATTCCATAATTAATAATACTTACATCAAATTTTTCATTATTTTTAATCATTACCATCTTTTCCTCACTTGAATATTATGTTGTAAAAGATTTTGCTTTATTTGAGGGATTGAAGATATATTATAATGAAGTATTGAGGCAATAGCTATAGTGTCTATATTGCATTCCTTTATACATTTATATATATCATCAGAACTTCCAGCTCCTCCTGATACAATAATTGGTATTGAAGCAAATTCAGAGATAGATTTTATTAATTCTATATCAAATCCTTTCTTGGTACCTTCTTGATCTATGGATGTTAAGAGTATTTCTCCCGCACCAAGGTCTTCGGCTTTTTTTATCCACTCAATAACATCCAATCCAGTTCTTTCTCTTCCATTATTCGTGTAAACTTCCCATTTATTATCACCCCTTCTTTTAGCTTCAATTGATAAAACGATACATTGTGAGCCAAACATTCTCGCAGCTTTAGATATCAAATTGGGATTTTCTGTAGCCGCAGTATTTATTGCCACCTTATCAGCCCCTGCTTTTAAGAATTCCTTTATATCTTGTAGAGATCTTATCCCACCTCCAACAGTAAATGGTATAAATATCTTATCAGAAGCTTGATTGACTATATTAAGAAGATTATCTCTACGATATAAGCTTGCAACGATGTCCATATATAATAGTTCATCAGCTCCTTCTAAATAATATTTTTCCGCTAAATCTCCTGGTTTTCCAACAACTCGTAAGCATTCTAGATGAACTCCTTTTATTACATTAGGACCTTTAACATCAAGTCTTGCTATTATTCTAACTTTCTTCATGATCTATTTTCTCAAATTCACCAATTACGATGGAAAATCTCTTTCAATTTAAAAACCTAATATTTAAACCCTTTTTTTATGGATCTTTAATATTTATGAATAAAGATAATATAACTAATATAACTTGTTTAACATTATAAAAACCTTTTTTTTTGCGTTAAATTCGTTTTTATTAGCGATTTTTTAATTTTCATAAATTTTTTATTTGTATAATAAATATAATTAAATAAGCAAAATATATATATTTACTTAAAATAAATAATGAGGTTTTAAAGAATTCAGCAAGATATCGTTTTATTTCCAGGATGCATGATTAGTTATCGACTCCCATTTATCGAAGTTTCTATAAGAAAATCATTAAAGTTTTTTGGAATCGAGTTTTCTGAAAATTCTAAATTTTCTTGTTGTCCAGAACCTAATGGCATTAAAAATTCTGATTTATTAATTTATTCAATAACAGCAGCAAGAAATCTGGCTCTTGCTGAAGCCGAGAAAAAGAATATTTTAACTCCTTGTAATGGTTGTTTTGAAACGCTTAAAAGTATTAGAAGTGAAATCAAAGTGGATGGTCATTTCAGGAAAAAAATGAATATTTATTTAGAAAAAATTAATTTAAATGTAAATGGAATTATTGATGTGTTTCATTTAGTAGAATTTTTCCATAAATTAGGTAAAGATATAATTAAAGATAATATTAAATATCCATTAAATTCCTTACGTGTTGCAGTGCATTATGGTTGTCATTTTCTCAGACCGAGCAATAAAATTCAAATGGACGACCCGATGGAGCCCCATATTTTTGACGAATTGGTAGAAGACTTAGGAGCAAAAAGCGTAGAATATATCCATAAAATGGATTGTTGTGGAGGCAGTCTTGCAAGAGCAGGAAAACCGGACGCGGGATTGGAAATGGTCAATACTAAATTAAAAAGCATGAAAGAAGCGAGAGTTGATTGTATTGTAGTTGGTTGTCCTCAATGTTTTACCCAATTTGACCACCTTCAACAAGACTTAAAAAAGTTAGATTATGATTATGAAATTCCAGTTTTATATTATTCTGAATTATTATGTATAGCTTTAGGAATTGATATTAGAAGTATAATTGAAAAATATCATAGAACGCCTGTTAATATAATATTTAATAAAATAGATCTCATACATCAGAAGAACGAGGAGATTAAAAAATATTTTGATCTTGAATTTTTAAAAAAGTGTTATTCTTGTGGAGCTTGTAATAACGATTGTCCAGTCGCTAAAATTACAAATTTCGACCCAAATGCAATTATTTGGAAATTGCTTAATGGAAAAATCGATAATGTGGTTGCTGACCCTTCAATTTGGATGTGTTTAGATTGTTATGTATGCTATGAGTTATGTCCAATGAAAGTTGGGTTAGTAGAGGTTTTTACAACGCTTAGAAACTTAGCTAAAGAGCGTGGTCATATTGCCAAAGGATTTAACGATGAATTTAAATCATTTATAAAAACAGGAACAGTCCCAATGTTTTCTATATCCGCTCGAAAACGAGTGGGGTTAAAATCAAAAAAACCAGAACTTGACGATTTAAAAAGACTATTTAATGAAATTAAAGAAGAAGGATGAAGATCAAAAAAGGAGGTAAATTAATGTGAAATGGAAGAATTATACTTGTTTACCAAAGCAATTTAGGAACGAAAGGATCTTTGATGGATGTGGAATTTCAGGATATATTAATATTGATGGTACAAAGGATAATGGTAAGAAAATCATCGACATGTTATGTATTTTGAATGAGAGAGAAAATGGGTTAGGGGCAGGATTTGCTGCTTATGGAATTTATCCTAAATATAAAGATTATTATGCGCTTCATTTTTTATTTGATAATGAGCAAAGTAAAGAAAGAGTTTTAAATTATTTAGAAGATATTGGATATTTAATTCAATCAGAACCTATTCCTACAAAGACACCCATGGATGTGAGTAATTCTCCAATTATTTGGAGAGCATTCTATGAACCAAGGCAAAAAAAAGGCATATCATCAGACGAGCAAGTGGTTCAATTAGTCATGGAGATAAATGAAAAATTTGAGGGGGCTTTTATCATGTCTTCTGGAAAAAATATGGGTGTTTTTAAAGGAAATGGTTGGTCACATGAGATTGCTGAATATTATAAAATTATAGATTATAAAGCTTACATGTGGTTAGCACATAGCCGTTTTCCAACGAATACACCTGGTTGGTGGGGGGGTGCCCATCCTTTTAATTTATTAAACACTAGTGTAGTTCACAATGGGGAAATAACTTCCTATGGGACTAACATGCGTTATTTAGAATCATTCGGATATAAATGCACTTTATTTACAGATACAGAAGTTATTGCTTACTTAATCGATTTATTATGCAGGAAACATGGTATTCCGATCCCAATAGCTAGCATTGCCTTAGCTCCACCCTTATTTGATGAAATTGAACAGATGGATAAAAAATATCAGATTGCACTTAAAAGCATTAGAGCAACATACAGATCAGCAATGTTAAATGGGCCATTTTCAATTGTTGTTGGATTTGCTAATCCAGTTCCAACTTTATTTGGATTAACAGACAGAAAGAAATTAAGGCCTTTAGTTGCGGGAATTTCAGAGGATGAAAATACTTTATTTTTAAGTAGTGAAGAAGCTTCATTCAAAAGACTAATAATCGATTCAAATGGATTATATACATTTAAGAAAATATGGCATCTAAAGAGTGGAACAGCAATTATAGCAAGATTAGATGAAGGATTGATAAGAGAGGGTTTTGAAGAACCATTTAAAAATATAAAACTAACAGTTACGGGGATTTGAATAAATGTCGTTAAGCCATAATATACCATCATATTTCCACATAAAAGTAGATAGAGAGTCTTGTAAAAAATGCAAGAGATGTACAACCCATTGTTCATATGGTGCACTATCATTTAATGGCGAGCGTATTGTTGCTGACGATTCTAAATGTGTGGCTTGTCAAAGATGCGTGGTAATGTGTCCGGGAAGTGCGATTCGAATTGTTAAAAACGAGTCGTTTTTACCACCACATGGTAATTACACGAGAAGAATCAGGAATATTTTATGGGCCCAATCCGGGAATGGAGGCGTTTTATTAAGCGCAACTGGAAATGATAGACCGATAAGAACCATATTCGACGATTTATTATTAGATGCGTGTCAAGTAACTAACCCTAGCATCGATCCTTTAAGAGAGACTATTGAAACTAAAATCTTTTTCGGCAGAAAGCCTAAAAAACTTGAATTTTTAACAGATAAGAAAGATTCTACTAAAATTACATTAAAAACCGAATTCATGCCGAATTTCGAAATAGACATGCCAATAATGATTGGCCATATGAGTTTAGGATCAATAAGTTATAACACATGTATGGCAATATACCAAGCCTCAAAAGAATTAAATATTTTAGCAGGTTCTGGAGAGGGGGGGTTACATCCAGATTTTTATGAATATGGCTCTAATATAATCACGGAGATCGCTTCTGGACGGTTTGGAGTAGATATTAATTATTTACATAAAGCAGCAGGAATAGAAATAAAAATCGGGCAAGGAGCAAAACCAGGGCATGGAGGTCATTTACCTGGAGAGAAAGTTAATAGCTTAATCTCACAAACTCGGATGATCCCTAAAGGATCTGACGCCCTTAGCCCATATCCTCATCATGATGTCTATTCAATAGAAGATTTAGCTCAATTAATCGCTGCGTTAAAAGAAGCAACAAGATATAAGGTACCTATTGGTGTAAAGATCGCTGCTGTACATAACTCGGCTCCTATTGCCGTTGGTATTGTTAGAGGAGGGGCGGATTTTTTAACTATTGATGGATTTAGGGGCGGAACTGGCGCCGCTCCAAGAATCATTAGAGATCACGCTGGAATTCCTATTGAATTGGCCATAGCTGCTGTTGACGAACGGTTAAGACAAGAAAACCTTAGAGACGAAATAACCTTGGTCGCAGGTGGTTCAATTAGGTATTCTGCCGATTTAATAAAAATTATTGCCTTAGGAGCGGATGTAGCAATGTGTTGCATGCCTGTTTTAATTGCAATGGGGTGTCGCGTATGCCAACAGTGTTTTAGAGGTTTATGTTCGTGGGGAATTGCAACACAGCAAGAGTATTTAGTTAAGAGATTGGATATTGATGTTGCGAGAAATCGAATTATTAATTTATTTCATTCTTGGAATGAGGAGTTAAAAGAAGTGTTAGGTGCAATGGGTATTGATTCGGTTGAATCCTTGAGATCAAATCGAGATCGCCTAAGATATATAGGTCCTAACCCAAAAATTGCAGAGATTTTAGGTGTAAAACACGCAGGAGAGTGAGAAAGGATAATGAATAATACTGAAAAAGAGGGTGCTTTTAAATTGGAGGAAAAAAATATAATTGAAATTAATGCAGCTCCTAATAATAAACCTTTAAATTATAAGGTTTTAAATGAAAAAATTCATGAAGCTATAAAAAATAATCATAAAAAAATTATTTTAAAAGATGTATGTGGACAGAGATTTATTGGCGCATCGCTTCAGGGAGATTTAGAAATAATCATTAATGGGCTTCCTGGAAACGATTTGGGGATATTCATGGATGGTCCTAAAATCATGGTTAACGGAAATTGTGAAGACCACGCTGGAAATACCATGAATGATGGAACAATAATAATTCACGGAAATGCCGGAGATGTTGTTGGATTATCAGCAAGAGGCGGTAAAATATATATAAAAAAGGATGTTGGATATAGAATTGGAATTCATATTAAAGAATACGAAAGTAAATACCCCATTATAATCATCGGAGGGACAGCAAAAGATTTCTTGGGGGAATATATGGCAGGAGGTTTGATTTTAGTCCTTGGTTTAAAATTTTGTCTTGATGGAACCGTGATTGAAAGCGATCAACCTATATGTGGTAATTTATTGGGTACGGGAATTCATCGAGGAAAAATCATTCTTAGAACAGAAAAGGATTTCACTGCAAAATTAGGGGTGGGTGCTAAGATTTTTGAAATTTCCGAGGCAGAGAAAAACGAAATCGAACCATTCATTAAAGAATTCTGTGATATTTTTAATATTCCATATGATATAATAAGTAAGAAGCCCTTTAAAGTGATTAAACCAATTTCGAAGAGGCCTTTTGGCGGAAATTACTGCGGTCAAATCATTTAATGTTTAAAAGTCTAGTTTTAATTTTTTTCATTTTGGAATGATAATTATTATGATTAAAATGCCAAATTGAGCCAGAATAGCCTATCCATAATTTATGAACAGGAATAAATTTTAAAATTTCTCCTATTAAAATTATGGGTTATATTAATTATATGATATATATAAAAAGATTTAAAATATATAATTGCTTTTCAGAATATATATATAAATTAAATAAAAAATATAAAATTTTTAAATAAAATTTTAATAAAAGATTGATGTCAGTAGAAAATACAAAAAAAATATTAGCTGAAAATGAAGTAAAAAGGATTTCATGTGCTTTTACGGATATTAAAGAAATTTTTCAAATTAATTAATCAAATAATTAATTTTTTTTCATTCACAAAAAATTCATAAAAAGTAAGAATAAGCACATATTTATTTAAAAAAAATATGAAAAAGGGAATAAAAAAATGGTAATAAATTATAAAAATAGGGTAATAGGGGGAGTAAAAATACCCAATCGAGTAACTATAGCATTGGATGATGAGACTTCATTTTTAGTAAAAAGAATGAAGGAAGAGTTGGAGATATCTCAGTCTGAACTGTTTAGAAAATCTTTAAAGTTCTTTAATAAATATAGTAAAATATTTGATGAGGAGAGTATCTCGAATGATAAGGTTAATACTTATATAGAAATGCTTTCCACGGGAGAACATATTATCTTAGATATAGATCATTTTTTCTCATTTCTAAACTTTATAGAGAAAGCACCAAATAACGAGAAATTCTGGAAAAATCATAAAATAATAGGTAAAGCTCACGCAGAGGAATTTTCAGATAAAATAGAAATTAATTCAGTCGAAGAAGTCATCAAACGCCTAGAATTATGCAACTTTTTTAAAATGATAAAGGATTCATCCAACCGATATACTTTACTCTTAGGCTCACAGGTATCGAAAACATTTATTAAAATGTTTCTAGAAGAAGTACTTTCAGGAATGGGTTTTAAATTTAAAATTAAAGAAGGTGTTGCTAAACTTAAAATTATTTTAGAAAACACGACTTATTAAAAATCAAATTCTATTTAATTATTTTTATTCTTTTTTTAATACCTCTTTATTTTTCTATTGTTTATAATAAATCTTTCAGGTTTAATTATATCCATCCACTTGCGCTTGAAGTGGAAGGTTTTTTTTCAGGTTTAATTGATTTGATTTTTTTTTCGAGTGAATCAACTCGACTATCTAAATTATTAATATTAATTTTTATTTTTTTAATTTCCTCTATGATTTTTTCTTTTTCCTCCATATAATCATTCCCCTCCTAATTTAATTTTTTTTAGTGATTTTTTCCAAGTATTATATTTTTTTAAAAAAAAAAAAAAGTTAAAATTTAAATAATTTCTATATTATTTCTTCATCTTCCGTGGCTTTAGCACCATCTCGAACACGTATTACTTGTTCAACATCAGAAACAAATATTTTCCCGTCTCCGATACTTCCAGTTCTAGCATTTGCAATTATAAGTTCTAAGACCTTGTCTAAATTACTATCTTTTATTACTACATCAATTTTAGTTTTTGGAAGTAAGTCAGCAAAAATTTTTGTTCCATTTAAGATTTGTATAATACCAGATTGCTTTCCGCGTCCTTTTACTTCGTAAGTCGTAAGTCCTGAGAAACCAGAATCTGCTAAGGCTTTTTTAATAAAACTAAGTTTATCATTTCTTACTATTGCTTCAACTTTTTTCATTGATTTTTGCTCCTTTTATTATTATTCATTTTTATCCATCATTTCTTCGGGATATGCATAAGTTTTGTGAATTGATATATCTAAACCAAATAATTCTTCATCTTTAGAGACTCTAAGTAATTTTGCTTTATTTAACAAGTAAAAAAGAATTAGACCTAGAATAGCAATGGTTACACCAATTGCAACAACACCTACTAATTGTACTACAAAACGATAACCCCATTCTTCGAGTTCAAATCCATAGATGGGATGCGCCCCTATAGCTTTAGCACCAAAAATACCTGTGGCTAATACTCCCCATATACCACATGCACCATGGACTGGAAAGACAGCTAAAGCATCATCAATTTTTAACTTATGCTCTAAAAACCCTACCGTGAATGTAGTGAGCACACCAGAAATGATTCCAACTACGAAAGCCCAAATGGGATGCATTATATGTGCTCCTGAACATATTGCCACTGCTCCAGAAAGAAGTCCAATCATGCTTGTTAATACATGACCCCTTGAAGTTAAAGCCGCTCCAAAAAGACCCCCTGCCATACACATCGCCGTAGTTATTGAAACCCAAGCTAATTCCATATTAATTGTTTCAGGATCCGTTGCCGTACTTGAACCAATGTTAAACCCAAACCAGCCAAATACTAAGAGCCATGCACCAAGAACAGCCCAAGGAATACTATGTCCGAAAAAGGTTCTTGGGGTTTTATCTTTACCAACAAATTTACCAATTCTAGGACCGATAATAAATGCTGCTGTTAATCCCAACATCCCACCAGTTAAATGTACTACACTAGAACCAGCATAATCGATATATCCTATTGTCGATAACCAACCACCTCCCCAGACCCAGTGCTCTATTAAGGGATAAATGATGATAGCAATAACTGCTGCGGCTATAACCCATCCCCATAATTGGTCTCGCTCTGCTGTTGCTCCTGGAACGATTGCTAAAGCAGTTATCATGAACATGGACATTTTAAACCATAGCGCCATATCTCCAAGACCAGAAGGACTACCTGCAATCCCATAAGCACCACTTTCTGAAAGGATTGGTGGGAGGGGATTTGCTATAGTCGGTATCCATTCAGGCCAGCCCAAAATAGGATGTGTTGAATAATATGCTAGTGGAAAACCGATTATGAAGTAAGCAAAGAAGGCAAGTGTCCATCCAACATTAATCATAATTATTGTATGACTAACATTTTTTTTCCTTACCATTCCTGCGTACAAAAGTCCAAATCCCGCTGTTGCCATTATAAAGATTGCTACTGGTGCCCATCCGACTAGAAAAGCTTGTTGAGTTGCTCCAAAATAATCTTCTTGAGTTGCCATTTTTTTTCACCTTTTATTTATAATTTACTCGCAAACCATACTGGTTTTAATGAAATAGGTATTTCTTCGACCCATAAACCTTGTGTTTCAATGTTCAATTTTAATATTCGAGGTTGTAAAGGCACACTTCTAGACTTCCTTAGAACAAATACTCGTGTCCAAATCACATCATGTTTTTGATAGTCGAGATAAATTAAATGATCTACTAGATATTCTGGAATATCTGGGCGTTTTGGAATCCCTTCAGCTGTAAGAATCGTTGTAGCCCCTCTTTTTTTCGTTTCTAATAATAATTTCATAAATACTTCTCTGAATTCAGACGGGTCTACTAATCTTCTCTCAAGTGCAGATAATGAATCTATTACGATTCTTGAAACATCAGGTGTTGCATCCAAGACTTTTAGAACTATTGCCATAACTTCACCTTTATTTATAAGACTAAATTCACTTGCATAACTCGCGTTAATCGAGAGATTTACAATTACAAATTTCTTATCTTGTAGCATTTGAGGAAAATCTGACCATAATTCCGCACCAGTTCGTATGATTGTTTCAGGAGTTTCTTCAGTAGTAATATAGACGACTGTTTCTCCATTTTTTATTCCCGTATACATGAATTGAAGAGCTAGGATTGTTTTTCCCGTTCCAGGCTCACCTCTTACCAGGATTGCATCTCCTTTTGGAAGCCCAGGAATGAAATCTATCAATCCTTTAACGCCAATATCAATCCATTCAATGTTTTTTGAATTCAACGCTTTTAGATATCCTTCATCAAAAACTTGTTTTTTTTTTCTTACCATTTTTTTTTATATAACCTTTTTTGTTAAAATCTTTATTGTTAGTTAATGATTGTAGTAAAGATATCGTTAATATAAAACTAATTGAGAAGTCTCCTTAATTTTTAAGAAAAAGAATTAACAGAAAAATACATAATAATTCTTTTTATGAAATACATTAAATTTTAATGGTTTTAAGTTATAATACTTATGAGAGAATTAATAAAAGAGAAGAAAAATTATGAATAACCTAATTTTATTATGAAAAATTCTTATTTTTTCATAAAAGAGTAAAAAAAGTTTAATTAAATTAGTATTAATATAGTTAAATGCTTTGAAATTTGTTGATCTTAAATTAAAAATTAGGATAGAAAAAATTAAATGACTGATAGAATTTTAAAGATTGGAATTGGTCAAATTAACCCCCTCGTAGGGGATATAGATTATAATACCGAAAAGATTGTTAAAATAATTCAGAAGCAACAAAAAGCCGATATTATTATATTCCCCGAAATGTCATTAGTAGGATATCCTCTAATGGATCATATCTTAGATCCTTTAATAAGAAAAAAGAATAAAGAAGCTATTGAAAAAATAAAAAATTTTGGTTCAAAAGCTTTAATTATTTTAGGAACATTTACGGAGCCGCTTGAATTAAAAGATAAATTCCAACCTTTTTATAATTCAGCAATAGTTATTGAAGATAATAAAATTATACATGTTGAAAATAAGCGATTATTACCTAATTACGATGTATTTGATGAAAGGAGATACTTTTCATTTGATAACAAATTTGAGCCAGTTAATATTCACGGAATTAATGCTGGAATATTAATTTGTGAAGATATTTGGGACGATACATACGATATTAAGGTTGCTAAAAATCTTGTTGAGAATGGAGCTGAGATATTAATTGCTATAAATGCTTCGCCTTATCATATTAATAAATTTAATTTAAGAAAGGAATTAATCTGCGAAAAATCAAAAAAATTTTCAGTTCCAATAGTATATATAAATATGGTAGGAGGACTTGACGAAATTGTTTATGATGGTCAATCAATAATCACAAATAAATTTGGACAAATTATATTTAAAGCCAAATCTTTTGAAGAAGATACTTCTATCATAGAAATTAATCTTGATCAAGATGAAAAAATTGAAGAAAAAAAAATTAAAGTGGATTGGAGAGAGGATGTCTTAAAAGCATTACAACTTAACCTTCATGATTATTTTCATAAGAGTGGAATTTTTAAAGGTGTTGTTATAGGTTTGAGTGGAGGCATTGATTCTGCTTTTACATCTTATATCTGTGCAAAAGCATTAGGTTCCGATAAAATTACAAATATCATGATGCCCACAAGATATACATCCCAAGAAAGTATTGATGTCGCTAGAAATTTTTGCGAAAATATGAACATGAAATATATAATACACCCAATAGATACCCTTTTTGAAGCATATGAGAAATCATTAGAAAAAAATCTAGGAAAATTACAGTTTAATGTTGCTGATGAAAACCTTCAAGCAAGAATTCGAGCTGTAATTTTAATGTATTATTCTAATAAATTCAATTGGTTATTAGTTTCTACTGGAAATAAATCAGAAATAGGAGTTGGATATTGCACGCTTTATGGAGATACTAATGGGGGGAAAAATGTGCCCGGAGATCTTCTAAAAGTTCAAATTTATGATATTTGTAAAGTAATAAATAAAGAAAAAGAAGTTATTCCAAATAGAATAATCACTCGACCTCCCACTGCAGAATTAAGGGAAAATCAGAAAGATAGTGACTCATTACCTCCTTATGAAATACTTGATCAAATTTTAGAAGCTATAATTGAATATGGAATAGGTGATGAATTAGAACATTTAAAGGGGCGAGGAATAGATACTGATACTATAATGAAAATAAGAAAGCTATATTTAAATTCTGAATATAAGCGGAGACAATTAGTTCAAACAATTAAAGTTAGCGAAAGTGCTTTTGGAATTGGAAGAAGGTATCCCGTATTAAAAAAAATAGTCTTTTAGAAATAAGGTGAAATATTATAAGCAAATCAGTTCTAATTCTTAAAAACATAACTCATGAAAATCCCGGTTTAATGTCTGAATTATTGGATAAATATAATATCAATTATGATATTATTGATTTATCCCAGAAAGTATAGTTTCCCGAAATAGAAAAATATGATCTAATTATTTGATTCAAGTTTAGTAAAATTTAATTTTTTTTGGTTTAAGTGAAAAAGTCCATTAAAATCAGGATTTTTTACAACGATTAAATCTAACCAGTATTCGTCATCATTAATTTAGTAATATTTTCAAATATATTATCCACATTTTCACCAGTTTTAGCTGAACATTCAAAATATCCCTGTAAATTGTGAGATTCTGCTAAGGCCATTGCGTCTTCAATTACGACTGATCTCTTAAATTCGAGGTCTAACTTGCCTCCAACCATTATTATCGGGATTTTTTTTTCAGAAACTTTCATTTCGTCCGTAAAGAAGGATAACCACTCTTTAAATGCTTTTAATGTTGAATATCTTGTAATATCAAACATGAGTATTCCTCCATCTGCTCCCTTAGCAAAACTTGGAAATAGGACTTTAAAACGATCCTCCCCGGCGAAGTCCCATATCTGAAGACCAACGCTTTGATCGTCAATTTCAAGATATTTTACGCTTAAATCTGCTCCTATCGTCATTTTAATATCTTGATCGAACACTCTCGTAAGATATCGCTTAGATAAGCTAGTCTTCCCAACACCCCCGTCCCCGAAAACGCAGAGCTTGAACCTATTCTTTTCTATTATGTCAAACATTAATCTTAATTTTCGTTTATTTGTAAAATAAATAATAATAATAATAATAATATTTAATTTTTCCCTTAGTTTTTTACTTAATTATTTATTGATTAGAAAAAAAAAGAATTTTAGGTTATATTTCTTCGTCTTCAATATGATTTTTATCGACTTGATTTTTATCAAGTGGAGTTTTTTCTTCTTCGATTAATTCTATTTCTTGCTCTTCTGTTTCTTGAGCGCTTAATTCTTCGTCAAGAACAGCTTTAGGTTCGGCTTTAAACGTTTCAATTCCACTTATGGATAATTTTTTATCTTCTAAGAAAGTTGTAAATTCGTAATCGCTTATTTTATTGAGGTCAATTGCTTCCCTATTTTTTAAATGCTCTCTGTATTCTTTTAATATCTCTACAACTTCTTCCGAATTAAATTTAGATCTCATTATGAAGCCTCTTCTCTCAAGGGTATATTCAGAATACCATAAATAGAAAAAAATCGTTATCAATAAGATCAAGAAGTTATTTATTAAACTAATTTGATTTTGATTAGAAAAAATTCCCGATAATGCCCCCGCTCCAGTTACCATTATGATTTGTCCTTCTATGTACAAGATTGTAAAAGAAAACAAGAAAAAGACGAGATTATTCTCGTTAAATATTTTATATCCCTTCGTTTTACCACCTAATCCTCTTAAAACTAAAATAGCTGTCGCAACCATTAATAAGACATCCATCATTGATGTGAATATGTCTACCGCAGTACTTTGAGTTTCACTACGAAATGCCTTAATAAAACTGAAAGCTCTATACCAGATGTAAATATGGATAAATATATAAAACATTGAGGAGAAAATATTAGGGGTATCGTTTTTTCTACTCTTTAAATATAAAGAAATCAAACGCCAGGATGTTATTGCTATTACAACAAACATGATAACATTCCACGCAATAAACCAATATAAAGGATCTTGAGGGTCTCCCTCGTTTTGAGGTTCAAAATACGACTGAAAACCAAATAACGTGCCTAATTGCATTAAAATTGGTGCTGCTAATCCTAAAACTAAGAAAATAAAAGAAATATATCCTTCTTTATTAGATTTTCCAAGAACTTTATTATTTATTTTTACCGATAAATCTTCAAAGCCCGATTTAAGAAAAAATATCTGGGTCAAATTCCAACCGAAATAAATAACTATCAAGAGTGGCGGGAGTAGCAAATCCCATCCTAAAAATTCTATAGGTAATTGACTCGAAGAAGCTCCAAAAAAATAAATTAACAAGAGCACGAGACTAATTCCAAACGCAATTAAAAAACAAAATAACTTATTACGATCAAATACTTTAGTAGAAAAGAGATATTTATCCATTTTGGAAGATAATCCAAAAAACATTAAAAAGATAAATGTAAGCGAAAAAGTTACTGCAAAAAATAATATAAAATCTCCTGCGTTTTGGATAAAGCTTAATAGAGCTATTATAATTGCCGATATAAAAAAAATTAAAGTGTAAACGATATGGCTATCGGCAAAAATTCGAAAAAAATGCTTGTCTAATAAAGCTTGTATTTTAACAATATATTTATTTTTAATTTTTGGTTTTTCTTCCTCCATTAGTTATCATCCCTTTTTCTTTTTTAGATTAATATATTTAATTAAGGCAAAATTAATCCTAAAGCGTAGATAGAAAACCTGAAACTGCTTCTTGGTCCTTGTCAGCATCAATATCCTCATCGCCGAACTCGACAACAAGGAGGTCACATTTAAACACGCATTTATCGCTCCCTTTTAATACGCATTCAATTTCTTCGCTCTCAACTTCAATCCCTAAAGTTTCAAACATGCCGTTAAATATTCCTTGGTAAAGCAAACAAATATTTTTCGCCATGATGTTCTCTTTTTCTTCATAGGATAAAGGGTCTTCGATTATTATTAACACATGTTTTTTTTTAAAAATGGCGTAAATAAACCCGAATCCACACAGTTGTAAAGTTTCTAAAAAAGTTAAAATAATTTCTTTAATGGTTGATGAATTTTCATTGCTCCAATTCTTTTGGGGAAATATTTTCTCGATATACATTTTTCCTAACGTTTTTCCAACCCAAATCAATATATCTTCTGCGTTTATTCCCGCAAACTCTGAAATTTCGATAATGTCGATTGGTCTTAACATTAACAATCGTAAATCTTTGGACTTCTCTCCTAAATATAAGAGCCCTTCCTTTTCGTCAATATTAATTTGTAGTTCTTTTTTTAATTTCTTAAACATTTCTTAAACCTAATTTACAATATAAAAAGAAATTTATTAATAATTCGTGAAGAACTAATATCGTATAATAGAAATTTAATCTCTTCTTCAGTTATTTTTATCAAATTAACTTTTTCTTAATATTTAATTATACTTAATATTTAGTTTTCTTAATATTTAATTATACTTGAAGATG
>JAUWRB010000163.1 GCA_030610785.1 Promethearchaeota archaeon
TACTTTCCAACCTTTTTCTAGTAAGAATTTGACTAAAAACGACCCAGTATGCCCTAAAGCACCATCCACCAGCGCAATTTTCATGATTTCAACCTATAAATTATTTTTTTTATTAAAAAACTCATAATAGTTTTCAATAAATAATTTTTTTGAGAGTCTATTACTATCTATAATCATCATATATTTTTAATAAAATTTTAATTAATTATTACGTGAAAAAATTAAACATGATTTAAGGTGAAAAAAATGACAATAGTCATCATGAAGTTCGGAGGCAGTTGCTTAGTAAACAAAAAAGCATTTAACAAAATTCTAAAAATAACAAAAATTTATGAAAACGCAAAAAAAGTATTTGTCGTTTCTGCTTTTCATGGAATTACTGATTTGCTTTTAAAAATGGCTCAAAATTTAGAATTTTCGAAAGAAGTTGACAAAAATATGGCATTAATTGAAAAAAAACATATTGATATCATTGAAAACATCTTCGAAGAAGATTCTTTGCACTATATTAAAGCTAAAGATTGGGTTGATAACAAATTAAGTGAATTGGAAGAAGCATTCTCGGATATTAGAGAATTTGGATTAGAACCCTATTATCAAGATTATGTGTTAAGTTTTGGTGAAATTTTATCAACATATATCCTAAATGAATATTTACAGAGTAAAGGATTAGATTCTGAATTCATCCCTTCAAATAAAATAATAATAACTAACGACGAATTTAACAACGCCTATCCTTTATATGAACTGACGAACAAGCGAATTAAAAATTTAGTGATCCCTCTTTTGGAAAATCCTAAAAAAGATACAATAATTTGCATAACTGGTTTTATTGGAAGAAATAAAATAGGTTATATTACTACATTAGGAAGGGGCGGTACAGATTACACGGCAACTATTGTAGCACGTTCGTTATATGATATGGGTAAAGATAAAGATATTAAGATTATTTTATGGAAAGATGTGGATGGTTTATTAGCAATTAATCCAAAATACGTCCCAGAAGCTACACTAATTAAAAATATAAATTATATTGAGGCTAAACAAATCGCTAATTTCGGAGCAAAAGTTCTCCATCCAAAATGTTTGGAAGCAATAGAGAAAAAAAAAATACCTTTAGAAATTAGAAATTTTGATAAACCCTTGGAAAAAAACAATTTTACAAGGATTTCAGACCGTACAGATAAAGAACAAATAAAAGGCATTTCTGCTGTGGAATTGGCAACGATAATTACCGTCATTTCAGGAAGCATGGTTGATGTGCCGGGAGTTTTAGCAAAAATCTTTAAAATAATGGCAAAGAATAAGATTAGCGTATCTTTTGTGGCACAAAGCTCGGCTGAAGTAAGCACATCCTTCTTGATAAAAGAAGAAGATTCCGAGAAAGGTATAAACGCGTTAAAAAGCATTCTATCGGAATTTTACGAATTATCTTGGAAGAAAGTTGCTGTAATCAACATAACCGGCCAGAAAGTACTCGAAAATAAAACTAAGGCACAAATATTCACAGCTTTAGATAAAAAAAAAATTATAGTTAAAGCTCTTTCCCAAAGTTTTGAAGAATTAAATCTATCTATTATAATCGATAAAGAAAATTTAATTGAGGCAATAAATATTATTCATGACGAATTGATTGGATATGAACCAGGTTCTTAGGGTAATCAATAGTTCCTAAATTAATGGTCAAATCTGGACATCCTTCGCTAAATATTACGGAGATATTAAAAATGAAATAAATAAAAAAATCAAATTTTTAAAAAATGATACTCAATCTAATGTTTCGCTAGCTTATCTTAAAAATATTTAAAAATACCTTTATTCAGCAATTCTAAAATATTTTGGAGAAAAAGTGATTAATAATCATTTAATTAATTTTTTGATAATAAAGTATACTCAAAATTGAAAATTATTAATTGATAAAAAGAGAATTTTGTTAGCCCTGAGTTCTTGAAAAAATTATACGCTTTGTCAATTCTGTAAACGACTCATCGACATTTATACCGGTCTTGGCAGAAGTTTCTATGTATATTGATCCCTCACTTTCAGCTAACGCTCGAGCTTCTTCCCGATCGATGACTACACCAACATCCTCAACCAAATCGGCTTTATTTCCAATTAAAATAAAAGGAATCTTTTCATCAGTAAACTGACGAATTTCTGTAAGCCATTTTCTAACTTCCGTGTAAGTTTGGTCTCTTGTTAGATCAAAAACTAACAAAGCACCAGCGGCACCCTTATAAAATGTCGAACGAATGAATTCAAAACGTTGTTGACCACCGATATCCCAAATAGATAACGTTGCAATTTCACCGGGTTTATATTCCACGTCTTTAGTTAAAATGTCCACGCCTACCGTTAGCTTGTAATTGGCTGCAAAACGATTCTTTATAAATCTTTGAACTAAGCTCGTCTTCCCAACAGCTGCAGCCCCAGTTAGAAGGACTTTTAATTTAAAACTTGACATTAAGCTTCCCTTACGTTGATTTTTTTAATTTTTTTTATTATTAATTGTATATATATTATTATCTTAAATAAATAATTTATATTTATCTTAACTTAAAAAATTAATAAAATTATTCTTTATATATAGTTTTATAAAGTGATTTTGGTTCTAATTTCTAATTTTATATTTAAAAATTTTACTTTTATTTTCATTTTTATTTTTAAGTGAATCTTTTTTTTTTTAAAAAGGAATTAATAAGAATATTACTTTATCTTTTTGGAATATTTTCGTATTCTTTTAAATTTGGAAAATGATCAAGGTTTAAGTGAGGAAAGTACATTGCTGAGGCATATTCTCTTTGAAAATCTTTTTTTATAGCGATTTCAACGTATTGAATTTTGTTTAATAGTTTTTGTGCTTTTTTCCTTAAATCTTTATTAAGTAAACAGTTTTGCGCTCCAATTCCTGCTGCATTTCCTATTTGAAAGATTTTATCGTTAGAGATATCGGGGATCATTCCAATAAATTTGGCATTTTCTTTATTAATATAATTTCCGAATGCTCCTGCTAAAAAGATCTGTTTTATCTCGTATTCGTCTTTTTGGTTCTTAATATTATTTTGATTCAAATCTTTTAAAATTAATCTTGCCCCAGAATAGAACGCAGCCTTTGCCATTTGAAGTTGTCTAATATCCCCTTGCGTGAGAGTAATATCTTTATCTAACGATGTTTCGTCTTTTTTGACGAGAATAAATTCAATACTTTTATCATTTTTAATAAACCTCTCGTGATCAATGATATTTTTATTGAAATTGCCACTTCGAGTAATAATATTAGATTTTAGCATCTCTGCAATGGCGTCTATTAAACCCGAACCGCATATACCCAATGGTGTTCTGTTTTTGATTGTGGTGTATTTTACTTCAAGATTTTTCGGTTCAATTCTAATTGAATCAATTGATCCTGCAGCAGCCCTCATTCCATCCTTAATATGAGCACCTTCCAAGGCAGAACCCGCTGCACACGAACCGGTTAATAAAAATTCATTATTCCCTATTATTATTTCTCCATTTGTTCCGATATCGATTGCCAGAGTTAATTCATTCTCATTTTCAATATCAGACGAAATAATCACACCCATGGTATCTGCTCCGACAAAACCAGCTATAAGAGGTAGGACATACACGTTTCCTTGGGAATTTATATTTAGGTTTAAATTTTTAGATTTCACATTTAATCCTTGTTGAACAACCGGAACATAAGGGCTTAGGCCAATGTTAATCGGATTTATCCCTAAGAAAATATGGTGCATTACCGAATTACCTACTATTGTCGCCTCATATATTTGAGAGGGAGTAATTTTTGCTTTAGAACATGTTTTCAGTATTATATCATTTAAAGCGCCTATAACAATCGAATTCAATGTTTGGAGTCCATTCTCGTTGTCCTTTATGTAAGTGATTCGGGTAATCACATCTTCACCATAAGCTGTTTGTGGATTTAATTTTGAAGCTAACGAATAGATTTTACCATTATTTAAGTTAATTAAATAACCTACAATGGTCGTAGTACCAATATCAAAGGCAATTCCAAAGTTATCTTCTTTAGTATTACCCGGTTCAAGAGCTATAATTTTATCTTCATTCCATTGAGTTATTGTAATTCCATGATTTTTTTCTCTTAAAATTTTAGGAAGTTTTTTTAATAAATCAAATTCAATATTAATTGGATAATTTAAGGTTAGATCTAAGTCATTGGATAAAACTGAAGCATTAATTCTTTCTAAATCAGCAATAGGGGTTTCCAACGTGGGTTTTTTAACCTCAACAAATATTTTTTTAATTGCGGGGTTCAATTTAACTCCTTTATTAATTCCGGATGTAAGGATTTTAAAATCTTCGAATAATAATTCATCAGGTAAAAAAACTCGAAATTGAGGCGCATTACTTTCTTCTAACTTTTGAATGAAATTTTTATTAATTCTAGTTTGACAAGCTAACCTGTAACCTTTTTCAAGATCCTTTTCGTTTATAAATTTCTTTTCAGCGTTAGTCGGAGGGTTAAAAAATCGATTTCCTTTTTGAACCAAGAGTCTACACTTTCCACAAGTGCCTAAACCGCCACAAAGAGATTTTATATTAATGCCTATTTTTACTAATGTTTCGTAAAGACTTTTGTCTATTGATAAAAAGACTCTTCGGGAAATTGGTTCAAAATTGATGGTAATTTTTTCATCTTTTTTATCCATTTTTAAATCTCATTAATGGTTTGTTAATATTCATTAATTATTTCTTATATTTCAGCATTAAAATCTTCACTTTTAATTGTTTCAAATGTTATATTATTTAAATTCTTTTGTAAAGAATTAAAAACAATCTCATGCTCTTTCTTAGAATAAATAATACTGCTTAATTAATTCATTCCTAGATTTATTTAATATACCTTAATTAAATCATAATTTTCATTAATTAACGCTCTCAATACATAATCGAACATTAATATCGTTAAAATAGAATGTGACACCATTAAAACTTGTTAGCCGTTTGTTTATTTGTTTTTTTTTCTAAAATTAATAAATTCCTTTCCGATAATTGCTATGGCCACGATATTAATTGCTGTTAAAGCAATAATAATTCCATTTCTAAACTCAAAGACTAATTTTATTACAAAATCGCCTTTACCAGTCCCATGAATTAATTTTATAACTAAATAATAATCGTGAATTTCACCAGCAAAAGCACCCATTCGAGGATTTGGATCCTTTAAAATAAAATCGTTTATAGAATGAGAAACTAAAATAGGATTTCCATATTGATCTGGCTCAGAATTAAATAAATAAATTTCTGCTTCTGCTGAATCTAGTTGATTTAATTCAAAAAAATAGTGATTTGGTTCCAGCGTTATTGGTTGACAAAAGAGCATTATATTCTCGTTTAAAGAAACTTCAAATTCCGTATCATGAGTAATTGTCATGGGATCTTCTAGCGCATTCAAGGCAGCATGACCTTGAATAATGCCCCATCCTTGAGTATTATCTTTAATAACGCGTGGATTGAGGGTCCTAAAAGAAGTTAACGATATTATGCTTTTTAATTTGAGCGGTGTCAGTTCTTCGTCTTTTTCAAGCATTAATGCGGCTAATCCCGAAACAAAAGGAGTTGCCGCTGATGTGCCAGAATAACTCTCGTATGCGTCTTTAGAGGTACCCGCCTTAGCACCTAGTACATTAACAGAGGGCGCACAAACATCGGGTTTTATTACTCCTTCGTGAGTCGGTCCCTTTCCGCTCATTAAATACATCTCACCATCGTAATTAACACCCCCTACGGCAATGACCGATTTTTCTGAAGCAGGAGCAGTAATACTTCCATCGCCATCATTTATTAAAGTGCTCCCATAATTTCCTGCGGAGGCAACTACTAAAATGTTTTCTTTTACGAGTTTTTCAACGCATTGATTCAATTCTTCAATATCATCTAAATATTCTGAATCTGGTTTTAATCCAAAACTCATGCTAGCAATTTTAATATTATATTTATCCTTATTATTTATAATCCAATCAATAGCATCTTTAATAACAGAGACACTTGAAATTAATTCGCCATTTTCAATATCAAAAACTTTCATAATGACAAAATTTACTCCGGGAGCAACTCCTATATATTCAATACTGTTCCCTCCCAGAATTGATGCCGTCCAAGTACCATGATAGGAAATATCATGAGGTTTATCAGATATTCCATTAATCTTTTCGTCATAAAATGCGAGAATTCTTTTATTCCAATTCAAAGTTCCGTTTTTAGTAAATACATCGTGATTTGGATAAATACCGGTATCTAAAATAACTACTGTAATGTTTTTTCCTGTAAGCCCATTTTTCCAGACATTATTTTTAAGACCAATATAATCCTTTGCATTAAATTTTTGTGAATAATCTCCGTAAGGAGAGTTGGTCGAGTTTAATTTAACACGCTTTACATTTTCAGAAAAGGAAATTTCTAATAATATCCCCATAAAAAAAGGAAATAAAAAAAAGAATAGAAAAACTAAAACCAAAGCGTGTTTTTTCAAAAAATCAACTAAAAGAATTTTTAATTAGATACTAGATAATATTATTATATTAATAATCCTTTTAGGAAGGACAGTCCTTTATGTCGTGAAAACCTAAGCTAACGCGACTCGTTTTTGAATTTTTTCTAAATTTTTGTTCATTATTGTTTCTTTGTCTTCTTTTTTTATCCTGTTAAGACTTTTTACCTTCAAGGGCGATATTAACATTCTCTTCTTCCATTCTGTTATCATCTCATCTGATAAATTACTCCCTCCTCCGAAGAGGTCAGGGAGCAACAGCCTGCCGATATTAAAAGCCCCGTTGATGTCCGAATGGATGTAAATGTTGCAAAAAATGGAATAAAAAAGGGAATGGGGGTAAACCATCTTAAAATCGCACCTAAACTCGAACGACTTGACAACTCGCTCCCGATTTTTATATGTCTCGTAAAACAACAAGTATTTGCCGCTCTCGTCCAAGCGTAGGACAAATGTTTGGTCTTTTTCTTTGACTTCTTTTTCGGAATGACCGCTTCTGAGATAATTGATGTATTTTTTCTCTTTATCGGTCAACGGCACCTTTAATTTTGGTGCGCGAACGCCGCAATAAATGCCTCTGTCGTTGTGCTCGATGGGTTCGAAATCGTAGGCGGAACACTTTGAAGTGTACGCTTCCCCGCCTAAGACGACCTTGATTTCAGCTAAATGCGCCTTGTATTGTATCATCCTAATCAGCGTGTAGAAAGGTATCTGCTGGAAAAAGCGGGTGTTCTTCCTTCCGAACTTGACGTTTTGCTTCCAAGAAGGGTTGTACCCGATGGCGATGGTATCGATGTCTCTTTCGAGGCAAAGCTCGATTAGTTTTCTTGAGACCTTGTGGAAATGGTCGCTGAACCTCTGATTACGCCTCTCCGCTGGTCTCCTGAGTTCTTTTAACGCTTTTAGGTTATCCACGATTTCATTTTCAATTTCGATTTTTATGAGTTTTTTGTGTGTTTTTCCCATTAACTTGCCATTATTCTTAAGATCGTTTTTTAACGGTTTGATTTCCTTTCTTAAGCTTTTAATGAGTCTTTTATTCTCGTCAATTTCGAGGGATTGGCTCTCTCGGTTTTTATACTTGTTCTCGTCCTTGAGCCTGTCTATTTCAAGGTTTTTTTCGTCTATCTGTCTTTGAATTAGACTCTCTTCCTCCAATAGCTCGTTAATTTTTTCCATTTTAAGTCTGGTGTGAATGTTTGAAAGCCTTAAATCGTATAATCTTTTTTGCGCCATCCTAAAGTTCTTGTCGTAAACGCTGACGATATATTTCGATTCTCCCCCGCTGTATAAG
>JAUWRB010000184.1 GCA_030610785.1 Promethearchaeota archaeon
TTTTTTAAAATTATTTCAATTAATTTCTGGCATTCGAATATAATATTTTTAAAATTATTCGTTTTTTTCAAATTTTGAATTTTAATAAACATAATAAAAATTTCTTCTAAATTTACATTTCCTTGAACTAATTCCTCAACATCACGACTCTTTTTTTTATTAAATAATTGGAATGATTTAAAATCCTTTACAACCACATGGTTTTTTTCTCCGATTATCATCCTATTTTTAAAATCGTTTGTAGAGTTCATTTCTTTAATTATTTCTTGATTTTTGTAATCTTTTCTATTCCCATGTAGTTTTGATTTAAATAATTCATATTTTTCGTTTTTTCTTTTACTTTTTCTCTCAAGTGCTATTTCGTTTAAATTACTTTCATCACGCCTTTTTTTCCAGTTCTTATCCTTTTTTTTAAAATAATAGAGCAATTCATCAATAACTCTTTTAACAAGATCTTTAATAACCTTGGATTTTCTTTTAACTTTATTAATGGTTTCAACGCGTTGATTGTTAAGCTTTGAACTTTTTTTTTCATTATTTGTATCAATCTCTTCGGATGTTAACGAATACCTCTTAATAAATGGAACCCGCAATAGAAATGGTTTTTCAATGGAATTAACTCGAATGATACAATATTCTTGTTTTATAATCGATAAATATTCTTCTTGCTCTCTATCGAGATTAAGTAATTCACATAAAAACTCTTTTTGTATGTGGTTTTTAAAGGTAACCAATACGCCACAATTCGCTAGAATCTCTTCGCTCACATTAGGGCGTGTGGCGAGAGAAATTAAACATTCGCCAGTACCTCTTAACAATAGAGCAATATCTTCTATATATGTGGAAATTTTTGTTTGATCTGATAACCCTCTTGGAGCAAAATATTGTGCGTCTTCAATAATCGTCATATGCCTTATACCTTCGTAATCCCGCGACCCTTTCATCAAATTTTTATCCCATAAATATTTTAAAATTATGTTTAAAAAGAACAGCGCATCTTCTTTTTCTCCTCCTAATCGAATAATTGAACTTAAATCGATAAGAATATCGCGATCAAACAGTTCCTTGATGTTTAATTTATTTTTAGCAGAAAAAATTGCTTTTATGGGACCTAAGGAAAACCTTCTTATTCGATTTTGAATACTGATTATCGATTGTTCTAACCAAGGGATTTTGTTTTTCTGGGTTTTTTTGTATTTTTCACATTGTTCATAGAAACCCTCCCAATTTTGGTATTTCTTATTGCTACAAGCAACAGTTAGTATATCTATCAATATTTTTTGCATTTGTGGCGTATATTCTGCATTTGCATCAAACATTGCTCCACTTTTTAGAATTTCAAAAATTCTTTCTGCGTGAACTTCAGGATCAGACCCTTCTGGATTAAATATATTTATCGATAAATTTTCGCCAGGTCTTATTATTAGTAAATCGTCAAGTTTATCTTGTAAAAAATGATAATCTCCTTTAAATTCCACGATCATTATAGGAATTTTATGTTTTGCTTTAAAGTTCATTAAAAAATATTGTAAGAAATTGCTTTTACCTGAACCCGTTGTGCCGCACACGAACATGTGCCTTTCCAAGTCGTGTATAGAAAGATAATATGAATATTTCGCTTTATTTCCTTTCATAATTCTTCCTATTTTTATTGACCCTTTTCGTGCTTCAAGGCGTGAAGGAATATCAAGTTTAATCAAAGGCTCATTGGAAGTAAGAAAAGATAATAAAAATAAAATTATTGAAATACTAAATAAAGCTATTGAGATGTTAAATAAAACAATTGGAGTTGCATTAGAAATGAAAGAGCGCATGATAATCTCTGAATCAATTAAAATAAAAATGGGTAAATTAACAACAATTAAAGAAATCAAGAAACAAAATAAAATAATTAAAAAAATCTTTATTTTTAATAAAAAATATTTTTTCTTTTTTAAAATATAAAAGATTATGTTAATTACAAAACTTATCAAACTAAAAATTAAAAGTATTATATTATATTCAATATTGATATCCATTTAACTATTAATTAAATAATCCTAATAAAAACATCACTACATTTTGAGATAATAAAATGGGAAATGATTTATATAGAAGCAGGTTGGGAAACCGATTAAATAAAAAAGTCTTGAAATTTTTATCCTCATTAGAAGACGATTTATGGATTGCTCAAGAAGATGTTATTGGTACAGAGGTTCATAATATCATGCTCTTTGAACAAAACATTCTTAATAAAAATGAGCTTAAAAAGATATTAATTTCTTTAAAGAAAATCAAAGAGAAATTTACTAATAAGCAAATTATATTAGATCATACCTTCGAGGATATACATCCTCTTATTGAAAAATGGGTTATTGATGCAATTGGAATTGAGATTGGTGGAAAAATCCATACAGGAAGATCAAGAAATGATCAAATTTCAGTAGATTTAAGATTAAAGATCAGAAATGAATTAAATTCTTTATCTAAAAAGTTATTTCGTTTAACTGAAAAATTACTTGCTCTCTCTAAAAGAACAATTAATTTCTTTATGCCTTTATATACACATTTTCAAAGAGGCCAATTAGGCGTGTTTTCTCATTATATCACTAATTATATCTCTCAAATCTTAAGATCTTTAGAAAGAATTGACGAAATTTATAAAAGAATTAATTTAAATCCCCTTGGAGCGTGTGCTATAGGAGGGACAAGTATAAACATAAATAGAAAAAGAACAGCAGAATTATTAGGTTTTGAAGGAATTGTTGAAAATTCTATTGATGCAATTAGTTCAAAAGATTATTTATTTGAAACATTAACTTGTTTATCTTTAATTTCAATTCAATTTTCTAGAATCGCAGAGGATTTATTAATTTGGTCGACAAAAGAGTTTGATTTTATTGAGTTAGACGATCAATATTGTTCAGTATCAAGTGTCATGCCACAAAAAAAAAACCCAGATACTCTCGAATTAATAAGAAGTAAAGCTTCTAAAATTATTTCGAACCTATTTACTGCTTCAATGATTATAAAAGCAATACCAACAGGATATTTCAGAGATTTTCAGGATTTACAAAATTTATTAAAAAATTCTTTAATCTCATATTTTCAATTATAGAAATATTTATTGGAGTTTTTTCTTCAATTGTGATCAATAAAGAAAAAATGATAAACGCTATTAATGAAAGCTTTATTCTCGCACTAGATTTAGCCGAGCTTTTGGTAAATGAATATAGCATCCCATTTCGCCAGTCCCATAAAATTGTAGGTAAATTAGTTAAAAACTCCAAGACCCCGGAAGATCTTTTTAATAACAAAAATTTAGAAAATGTGATTTTCGAAGTAGAACGAAAAAAAATAAGAATACCAAATAATTTCATCGAATCAATTAAAAATTTAGATAATTGTTTAGAAAAGCGGAAAAGTCAAGGTTCACCATCAAAAATCGAAGTTAATAAATTAATTAACGACTTAAATAAAAAAAAGGATTTATTATTTAGATTATATTTAAAAAGAATAGAGGACATTAAAAAATCTAAAATTTTGAGAGAAAAATTAATAGAAAAAATAATTACTTAATTGTTGAAAATAATAAGAGATCCTTTTTTTCCCAGAAACTTAAACTCAATTTATTTTTCGTAAACTTTTTTAATTTTATGACTTAGAGATCTATATATATAAAAAATAATTTTAATTAAAAATTGAAAGTGAAAAATAAATGGCATATTTATCTGGGGTCCCTATCATTATTTTAAAAGAAGGGACTGAAAGAAAACAAGGAAAAGACGCCCAAAAAAACAACATTGCGGCAGCTAAAGCGGTCGCAGAAACAGTAAGGACTACCCTAGGACCTAAAGGTATGGATAAAATGCTTGTAGATTCTTTAGGAGATGTTACAATAACAAATGATGGGGCAACAATTTTGGATACAATTGATGTCGAACATCCGGCAGCAAAAATGCTCGTTGAAGTTGCTAAAACTCAAGACGATAAAGTTGGAGATGGAACGACAACTAGCGTCATTATAACGGGCGAATTGTTAAATCTGGCTCAAGAATTAATGGAACAATCAGTGCATCCTACAATAATTTTTAGAGGATATAGAAAAGCATTATTACAAAGTAAAGAAATTCTACAAGAATTAGCAACTAGTATTGATATTAATGATAAAGAAACATTAATAAAACTTGCTGGAACTTCAATGAACAGTAAATTGATTTCAGGTGTATTAAATCATTTTGCTGATATTGCTGTTAAGGCAGTGTCTCAAATTAAAGAAGAACGCGGTGCATCTATAGTAATTGATTTAGATCAGATACAAATCATTAAAAAAGAAGGAAAAAGCCTTTTAGATACCAAAATGATTAATGGAATTATCGTTGATAAAGAAATTGTCCATTCCATGATGCCAAAATTTGTTAAAAATGCTAAAATAGCATTAATTAGTTCTTCTTTAGAAGTAGAAAAGACAGAATTTGATGCAGAAATAAAAATTCAAACGCCAGATCAAATTAATAAATTCCTAGAAGAAGAGTCAAAAATGTTAAAAAATCGCGTTTTAAAGTTAAAAAATGTTGGTGCTAATGTCGTTTTTTGTCAAAAAGGGGTTGATGATAAAGCACAAAATTTTCTGGCTAGAGATAATATAATAACAATAAGAAGAGTAAAGCGTTCTGATATGGAAAAATTGGCTAAGGCGACAAAGGCTAGAATTATAAACAATCTTTTTGAAATCACTCCTAATGACCTAGGAAATGCAGGAAAAGTAGAAGAAAAGAAAATTGGAGACGATAATATGATTTTTGTTTCTGAGTGCGTTGATCCAAAGGCCGTGAGTATATTAATTAGAGCAGGAATAAACCATGTAGTAGACGAAGCAGAAAGAATATTACACGATGCATTATCGGTTGTAAAAGCCGCAATAGAAGTACCCTATATTTTACCCGGTGGTGGTGCTTCCGAAATAGAATTAGCAAAACGATTGAAAACTTATGCTAGATCAATTGGAGGTAGACAACAATTAGCAATTGAAATTTATGCTAATGCATTAGAGATAATTCCTAAAACTTTAGTTGAAAATGCGGGATATAATCCTGTCGATTTGCTTGTAGAATTAAGATCAAAACACGAATCAAAAGATGGAACCTCCTATGGTATTAATATTAGCACTGGAAAACCAGATAATATGATGGATTTAGGCGTTATTGAACCTTTGTCAGTTTTAATTCAAGCTATTCAATCTGCAACGGAAGTAGCTTCTATGATTTTAAAGATTGACGATGTTATTGCAGCGTCAGGACTCTCTAAAGGCGGTATGGAATAATAATTTATCTGATTTTTTTATTTTAAAATCTTTTTTTTTAAAAATTGTTTAATTCTTTAAAATGATTTCCCCATGTAAATTTAGAAAGGATTAAACACGCTAAATCGTTAAATTTTGTTATATAAAGGGCTGCAGCAATAGCTTCAGCAGAACTTAATTTCTCCCATTTACCATAATTTATTGGATTTACTGCTCTTAAAGAAGGTAATTTACGTCCATTTATCCAATTTATTCTTTTCAAGTTTAACAATTTATTCCAAGAGCAATCAATCACAACTAAACCTTTTTTTAATATTATATCCCTGTCTTTAAATGTAATTTGATTTTGAGCAAAGGGATCTAAAATTATCGATTCTTTTGTTTTTCCTTCAATCTTTTTAATCAATTTTATAAGATAGAACTTCTTCAATTTCAATGCTGTACACTTTTTCCTAGAACAACCGTCTTTATTATAACGCAGACAATAAAGCGTTGGTGTCAACTTTTTGTAATTTAAACCATTCATTTTCTATATTAAAGCGTTAATTTTATGAAATTATAATTATTCATATTACTAAACTAATATAAGAATATTTTTAACAAAATTAAAAAAAAAATAAATCCAAATCAATTAATAATTTTATTCAAACTTAAAACTGGTTAGCACGTTGACTGCTTTTATAAAATTTTTAGTTGTATGTTCTTGACCAATAATCTCTAATATTGAATAGATAATATTTCTGGATTCTCCCATCACTGGTATTCCTCCATACATTAAAGGAAATAATCCTATAAAAGAAATCTCTTCTATATTCGATGTTTCTTCAGTATTTGAAAATTGTAACTTTCCCGAAGGACAAGTAATGAGCCCATAAAAATTCTCAGGATCTTGACCAGAAATTGCAATATAACATAATAATTCCCCGATAGAACTCCCATGTGATTCTTCTTTCATTTTTTGAAACGCTACATTAGCATTTGCAGAAAATGCCTCTATAGATATTGGTAATTTTTGTCCGCTTACTTCTCGAGCGTCAAAAGTTAAACCAGAGGGGCTTACTAAGCTATATCTTATAAAAATTCGATTTTTAATAGAATCTAAAATTGTACTTATCGATGGGAGTAAATTTGAAGTATCAAAATTCGCAGGTGTATAAGAAACAAAAGGAACTTCAGTACCCATTCCTAAAAGATAAATCGCAGAACGAATTTTATTAGAAAACTCTTCGGTTTCCTTTTCAGTTTCAATACTTGTTCCAAAAAATTCTCCTAATTTTTGTTTTAAATAATACATCGAAATTGCTAAATTATCAGCATCTAAAGGCCATTCTTTATGATAGTCATGAACAATCGTTAAAAGTGTCTCATTGATTTTAATTGTTATTAAACAAACCTTATCAAAATACGAAAAAGAAATAACTTGGTCTTTTATCTCTAAATCTTCCCAGTTTTCTTCACTAGCAGAAAAGGCTGCTGATGCTAAGCTAGTAATTTGATTTGGATTTAAATCTATATCACTTTTTCTACCGATTTTTGAGATTGAAAGACCATTTAGATCACATAATACAACTAATATTGTACCTTCTGATGCTCGTAAAATAGATGTTAAATGTTTTATTAAGGATTCCCTTATAATCACGAAAAAACCCGTATAATTTTTAATTTTAAAAAGATTTATTTGTTTTAATATATAGTATTCTTAAGTATTCTTAAATATTTTAAAAATATTTTTATTTTTATTTTTATTTTTATTTTTATTTTTATATTTTTTTTTTACATTATTACTTATCTTACTAATTGATAATTCTAAAAAGCGGGAATTGCCAAGTTTGGTCAAAGGCG
>JAUWRB010000198.1 GCA_030610785.1 Promethearchaeota archaeon
TGGGCGCACAGCTGGATAACCTTAGGGCTGGTCTTTCTGCTCCAAGAAAGATTGATGACTAGAATAAAAATTGTGAATTTTATAGAAATTTATAAATTTTTATAAATAGTAATAAGGTTCTTAATACCATTATTGATTAAACAATTTAATGTATATTTATTTTTTTGAGAATAATTCTTAATTTTTTCTTTTATTTTGATCATTTTTATAAATTCTTTTATGTATTAACTATTATTAAATTAAAACTAATAAAAAAAAAAATTGACTAAAAATTTAGAGCGATTATCATGAAAATATTATCTAAAGAATGGCTTGAAGCTTTTGGCAACGCAATCAATAACAACCCCGCTTATAAAGAAGCAGCAGAATGGTGGGAAGGAGACATGCTTTGTGTTGTTCAGCCTAATGGACCATTAGATCATGAAGTAAGATTTTATCTTGGACTTTATCATGGAGAATGTACGGGAACTAAATTATTAGAAAAAGGAGAAGAAGTAAAACCTGAATTTACCTTAACTGGCCCATATGAAGCCTGGGTATTGATTGCAAAAAAAGAATTGGACACTATTCAAGGAGTAATGTCAGGTAAGTTAAAACTTGAAGGAAACATGGCAAAATTAATGAGAGCTACAAGAGCTGCTCAAGAAATTGTAAATAGTCTGGGAAATGTTGAGACTGAATTTTTGTAATAAAAGGTCAAAATCTCTTTTTTTTTTAATATTTTTAATACTTTCATATTTTTTTTTATTTAGGTTTATCTAAAACAAGAATTTTTAAAAATATCTAATTTGCATCTTTTTATTATAAGCTTTTATTCTTTAATGAAGATAAGTTATATAATCGTGAATACTTATACCTGCCTATTCAATATTTATTGAGATTAAAATTTAACTAAGATTTTAAAGGAATTTCAGAAATTTAAATCACTTAAGAGTAATAATTTTTTGATTTTTATAAGTAAGAAATTATAAATTTTTATAGAATTTCAACGAACAGTTGAAATAATATATTATAATTCATGAATAGAATTAATGAATTAAATTAAAAAAAAAAAGAGAGAAAAATAAAGATGTGGTTTTTTTATAGTCCAAATGTAATATATGGCGAAGAAGCATTAGATTTCTTGGAAAACATTTCGGGAAATAAATGCTTCGTAATAACCGATAAAATAATTGAAGAATTAGGTTTCTTAAAAATATTAACTGATAAACTCGAGAAATTTGGAAAAAAATACGAAGTATTTAACGATGTGCGTCCGGATCCACGAGAAGAAGATGTCTTAAAAGCAAGAGAGAAGTGCATTTCTTACGCACCCGATTTAGTTATTGCTTTAGGGGGGGGTTCAGTTATAGACACGGCAAAAGCAACCTGGGCCTTATATGAACTTCCAGAATCAACTATCGATGACATGCATCCATTTAATTCAGAATTATACGATCTCGGTAAAAAAGCAAAATTGATCGCTATACCAACTACTTCGGGAACCGGAGCAGAAACAACGTTTGCTATTGTTGTATCTAGATATACGAATAATGTTTGGCAAAAATTAATACAAGCACATAAGGGATTAATTCCCACTTTTGCCATTGTCGATCCAATTTTTCCCATGGCAATGCCTCCTAATTTAACTATTGCTACGGGTTTCGATGCGCTGTCGCACGCTGTTGAAGGAATGATTTCAAACTGGAAGAATGAGTTTAGTAATGCTTTAAGTCTTAAAGCCATAGAGCTTATATTCAAATATTTACCTATTGCTTATAAAGACGGAACGAACAAGGAAGCTAGAGATTACATGCACCAAGCCGCGACAATGGCGGGATTAGCTTTTGGCAATGGAAACGTTCATATTGGACATACAATGGGTCATTGCTTGGGGGCTGTCTTTCACACGCCTCATGGACAAGCCGTTGGTGTCTTGCTCAATTATGTCACTCAATATTGCTTGAATAATCCCGATGAAAAAGACGAGACAATAGAGATATATGCAAAAATGGCAAAACAGTTAGGATGGGCTAAATGGGACGATGATAACAAAAAAGCTGCTTATACAGTAATTGATAAAATTAAAGAACTTCAAAAAACGGTAGGTTTTCCAAATAAAATTCAAGACCTAGGAATTTCAAGAGAAGAATTTGATAAAAATATGGATATCATGATTGGTTTGTGTTTTCAAGATGCCAGCGGAGTCATGACGCCGAGAGCGCCTCTTAAAGCAGATTACAAAAACATTTATATACACGCTTTTGAAGGAAAAGATGTCGACTTTTAAAAATTTGACTCAACAATTAATATCGTTCTTTGGCTAATTTTTATTTGTAAATATCTTTTTTAGTGTTTTTTTTATTAATCCTTTTTTTTTTTCAATATGTTCTAAATTGTTGAGTTTTTTTTTATACATGTCTTTAAACAATCAATTGTTTGACGTGAGTAAGAACAATAGATCTGATTGTAAAAATTTTTAAAATTTCACAAAATAATAATACTTATTATTATGAGATAATAATGAAAACGCCTGCAAAAAACAATTATAAATAAATAATAAAATAAAAAGAAATTTAAATTGCCTTGAAATATTCAATATCTAAGATTCTTTTTCTTGGTTTCTCTTTAAAAACTGCTTCTACCCGCATTCCGATTTTTAGCTTTTTTGGGTCGCTTTCGTTTATTAAATGCACGAAATCAGTGTCCGCACCATCGAGAGTGATGATTCCATAAGCATAGGGAGGTTCTAATGGCATGACAGGCGTTGAATGTGTAACAACCGTAAATCCTTTTACCGTTCCTTGTTTACCTACTTCAACCCACTCCTCCATCTTTTCAAAACATGTAAAACAGATCATTTTTGGAGGAACATAGACTTTACCGCATTTTGGACATTTAACACCCATTATTTTGTTATTTTTTCCAATTTCGGTGATAAATCGTTCAACATAAGCGCCAGCTGTATGCTTGTAAGGAACTTTAATCCTACCTCTATAAATTTTCTTTTCAATTTCTTCGCTCATTTTTAACACCTCAAATTTACTCCTCTTCTTTAATTACTTTAAAGTATGGAATGTCTCCCATATTACCTTCCCTTTCTTCCTTAAAAACAGCTTCAACGCGTTGTCCAACTTTTAGCTTTGTATAATCCGTTTCGTTGACAAAATGCATTGTATAAGTATCAGCGCCATCCAATTTTAATAACGCATAGCCATATGGAAAAGGACGCATACCACCAGTTTGAGGATCTACAAATGGGTAATTCACAACCGTGAAGCCCTCTAAAGTACCCTTTGGGGGTAATTCAACCATGTCAGATAAGGTCATCTCGACAAAGCAATCAGCGCACACGGCTCTAGGAGGAAAATTTACTTTTCCGCATTTTGGACATTTGCTACCATATATTTTTTTATTCTTTTTTAGCTCTTCAAAAAATTTAACTGCTAGCTTGCCAATAGAATACCTGTAAGGAAGGTCAGTTTTCCATTTAATTTCAAATATTTTTTCTTGCCCTTTTTTTCTGCTCATGATATTTCACCTCAATTTTTCCTTTCCTAAGATTAAAAGTTCAGTCCAAAGACTTCCACCAAATCCCATTGCTAAAGCAGTTTCTACATCAGGAATTTGTCGTTTTTCACCTCGACCCATGACTTGAATTGCTGCCTCTGCCACTCTAACAAGAGCGGTTGCTCCGATTGGGTTTGTACTTAAAACTCCTCCCGAAGGATTAACTGGGAGCTCTCCACTCATCTGCGTGATTCCTTCGTCCAATAATTTTCCGCCTTGCCCAGGCTCAGCGAAACCTAACGCCTCAGTCCATGCTAATTCGCTCCAACTTGTTGGTTCGTAAATCTCAGCAACATCTAAATCTCTAATTGGGTCTTTTATTCCCGCTTTTTTATAAACTTTTTTTGAAGCCATTGTCGCTGTAGGAAGGTCGTACATTTTGTCATCAGTACCAAAAGTATAGTAATGCGATGTTGCTACTGATTTGACCCAGGCTGGGTTATCTGTAATTTTTTTCGTTTCTTCCTCGTTAGCATAAATAATTGCACATGCGCCTTCGCTTTGAGGGCAAACATCGTGAAGTCTTAAAGGATAGGATATCATTTGTGAACTCATCACGTAATCTATGGTAATATTTGGCATTTGCAAGTGTGCGAATGGGTTATTAGCAGCATTACTTCGATTTTTAACCGTAACTTTCGCTGCTTGCTCTGGTGTAATTCCATATTTAGCGGAATACATACCCGCCATGAGAGCGAGAGGTCCTAATGCTCCTGCTAAGGAGGGTCTTTCCCAAACTGGGTCAAAAGCAGTAATTATACCCGTGGTTGCTCCACCCTCGTTCAATTTTTCCCATCCTATAACTAAAATGTTTTTATAAATTCCCGAAGCAACATTATAATATCCGCATATCGCTAAAGATGAACCTGTTGTTCCTCCAGTGGCGACTTTAACTACGGGTTTAAGATATCCTGGTGCTGATTCAATTCCACACCACATCTCGGAAAAATTAATGCCTTCAAAATGGTCCATTTAGCATTTAATATCGAGTTGATATTAAAAATTACCTATAAGGATGGCATCTATATCTTTTGGTTCAAGATGCGCATCATCCATTGCCATTTTTGCAGCTTCGTAAATCATCTCAGGGATGTTTACATCTCTCCGTTTGCTTCTAAATTTTGTCTGACCTATACCTACTACTGCCACATCGTTTTTTGGCATTTTTTATTCACCTCCAAATATTAGTACACAGTTCCCTTGGGAACATATACCATTCATACCATTTGCTAAACCTAATTTTGCGTTGGGAATTTGTCGCTTACCAGCCTTTCCCATCAATTGTAAAACAATTTCAGCCACGCGAATTAATCCATTTGCCATTGTTGGATTACTCGATAACACACCTCCAGAGGGATTCACTGGAATGCTTCCATTCATTTGAGTCGCTCCACTATCCATGAATTTTCCCCCTTCGCCTTTTCCACAAAATCCGAGGGCTTCATAACTCATTAACTCGTGAGTAGAAAATGCATCATAAACTTCTGCTACATCTAATTCACCTACTGGATCGCTAATTCCCGCCATTTCATACGCTCCTTTTGCAGCTAATTCTAATCCAATTAAATCGGTCATGTTTCGATGACCAAGATAATATGCATCGGTGCAACTTGCGTATCCTTTAAGCCATACGGGTGTATCTGTAAACTTTTTAGCACTCTTTTCGCTTGTTAAAAGCATTGCGACAGCTCCATCTGAAAAGGGTGGGAAGTCAAGCTCTTTTAATGGATACGCTAACATTTTAGAATTAAGTACATCTTCCACGCTAATTTCTTTCTGTAAGTGTGCGTGCGGATTATTAAGAGCATTTTTTCGATTTTTTACAACAACTTTAGCCGCTTGTTCTTCAGAAACTCCATATTTATTCATGTACATGTTTGCCATTAAACCTGCAGATGAAATTTGATCTAAACCCAAATGTCGTTGATAATAAGGATCAAAAATAGTGTTATTTACAAGATATTGGCTAACTTCAGAGCATTTACAATGTGAAACTACCATTACAGTATCGTATTCTTCTGAGAGTATTCTCATGGCGCCATAAACATACGCAAAAGCTCCATCACCAGAAACCCTAGATTCTGCTTTTCGAACAGAACCAACAGCGTCTTGAATAGCCATGTTAGCAATCGTTCTTCCATCGTTAAAATCGTTAGAACTAGTTATAACACATCCGATATCATCGTTAGTTATTCCTAAATTATTATGAAGCTTCTTTACAACTTCGAAAACAAGTTCAGAATAAGGTTGATCTATCTTATCTTCTTCATATTTTGTTTGAGCTACTCCTACTATTGCTACTTTATCCATGATTTTAAACTGTTATACTTTTTTTTTATATATTTAAAAATTAATATTATATGGATTAATAAAATATTTAAAGTTTTTAATTCCATTTAATTTAAAAGTAAAAATTTTGTTTGCAAGGACAATAAAACATTTAACAAGCTAATAATTGAAGTTTTTATATTTTTAACAATATTTTAAAAATTAAAAAAATCAACATTAGAAATTAGAATTATTTAAATATTAATTAAAAAATAGGTAAATCGAAAATGAATATAGAAGATTTTGAAGATATTATTTATGAAAAAGAAGATAACGGTATTTGTACGGCTACCATTAGTAGACCTGAAAGAAGAAACGCAGTATCTTATGTTACTTTTCTTGAAATTTATACTGTCTTGGACGACATGGAAAAAGATAAGAACGCCAAGGTATTAATAATAACAGGAGATCCCAAGGGAAATGCGTTCTCATCTGGTGGTTATTTTGAGCCAAATTTCTTTGAGAAAGTACAAAAAGAAATAAGAGCTGAGATTGATCTGATGGATATCGCCCAAAAAAAAACGTGCATGAAGTTCTGGAATTTTCCAAAGCCAGTAATTGCCGCTATAAATGGCCTTGCCATCGGAGGAGGTATAACGATGCCATTATTAGGTGCTGACCTGATCTATATGGCTGAAGATGCTTGGTTAGGATTCTATTTCAGTAAAAG
>JAUWRB010000112.1 GCA_030610785.1 Promethearchaeota archaeon
TATTTGCAATTTCTATCAGATCTTGCTGTTGCACCACTTTTCAATTGTCCCGTACAAAGTCCAACAGCTAAGTCAGCTATAAACGGGTCTTCTGTTTCAACTGAACGATGGGATACCATCACATTAAACCCATTGTCAAAAGCCATTTTTGCAGCGTTTATTGCTTCCGTTAAAGTTCCTATTTGATTTACTTTAAGTAACAAAGCATTTCCTGCTTTTTCTTTTACTGCTCTCTCAAGAATTTTAATGTTTGAAACTGTAAGATCATCGTCAACAATTTGTATGGATTTATCGACCTTAGCCGTTAAGTTTGCAAAATATCTGAACGCTTTTTCATCGAAAGGATCTTCAATTGATTTTAAAGGATAGTCGTGTGTTAAATCAATATAATATTGTAATAACTCTTCTTCGTTTAATTTTTTGCCATCAATATCATATAGTCCATCTTTATAAAATTCACTCGCAGCTGCATCCATTCCTAAAACGAAATCAGTGCCCATTAAAAATCCAGCCGTTTCAATAGCTTGAATGATAATATCTATCGCTTCCCGAGTTAAAAAAAGGTTCGGAGCAAATCCTCCTTCGTCTCCCACGTTAACAGATGGTTTTCCATACTTTTTTGATAAAAGTCCTTTAAGCGTCTGGTATACTTCTGCCACGTTTTGAATTGCTTGAGAAAAAGATTTTGCACCTACTGGTAAAATCATGAATTCTTGAATTGCTAAATTATTTCCGGCGTGTTCGCCTCCATTCACGATATTGCAGCATGGTAAAGGTAATAAATAATCGTCTCTCGTTTTTCCGTACGCTATTTCGTGTAAATGAACGAAAAGTGGTTTTTTTGATAAAATTGCTGCTAATTTAGCAGCAGATAAGGAAACTGATAATATTGCATTTGCACCTAATTTGCTTTTATTATCCGTTCCGTCAATAGCGAGCATTTTTTCGTCCAATTTTGTTTGCTCTCTTACATCGAAACCTATTAGTTTTTTTGCAAGTATTTCGTTAACATTCGATACTGCTTTAGATACGTGCTTTCCTAAGAATGCTTTTCCCCCGTCTCTTAGCTCCAATGCTTCTAAAACACCTGTAGAGGCACCTGAAGGAACTGCAGCTCGCGCGTAAATATTACCGGCGTAAACATCAGATTCTACAGTAGGATTTCCTCGTGAATCTAATATCCATCTAGATTTTATTTTTGTTATATTAAAGTCAGTCATGATAGTTTATCTTTTTTTTAAAAAATTGTGATTATTAATATTCTTATAGTAACTTTAATTCTTAAAAGTGTTTTTTTATAACCTTCTAATTAGTTATAAAAAATGATAATAAATAAAATGATTAGAATTATTTATTAAATTAATATCTTAATTTATTAACGTAAAAAATGTTAAACAATAGGCCTTGGGTGGAAAAATACCGACCAAGAGTATTAGATGACGTGGTAAATCAAGTTGGCATTATAAAAAGGTTAAAACAATTTATTAAGGACGAATCGAAGTCCATGCCGCATTTGATTTTTGCGGGTTCTGCTGGAATTGGAAAAACAACAACCGCCCTTGCAATGGTGAGAGAATTATATGGAAAGAAAATGGCACCTAATCGCACGTATTTAGAATTGAACGCAAGTGATGCGCGTGGTATTGATGTCATTAGAACTTATGTTAAAGATTTTGCGAAAGCAAGACCACAAATGGACATCCCGTTTAAAATATTAATTTTAGACGAAGCAGACAACATGACGGCTCCTGCCCAACAAGCTTTGAGGAGAACCATGGAAAAATATACTAGAAATTGTCGGATGATATTAATCTGCAATTATTCTAATAAAATAATTCCTCCTATTCAATCGAGATGCGTTGTCTTTAGATTCTCCTCTTTAAATAATGAAGATATTAAGGAAAGAATAAAACAATTGGCAAAACTAGAAAAAATAAATTTAACTCCTGACGGTTTAAATGCTATAGTTGATGTTTCTAGAGGAGATTGCCGGAGAGCTATAAATTATTTACAATCGTGCGGAACTATTTCAAAAAAAATAGACCAAGACATTGTGTTTCGGGTTGCTGGAGAAGTCCCTCCCGATAAAATAAAAGAAATCCTAAAAACCGCCATTGAAGGTCAATTACAATTATCTATTAAGTTATTAAATGATTTAATCAAAGAATATGGTCTTTCAGGAAGAAATATCGTTAGAAATATTCACAGAGAGGTTTATGACTTGAGCGTATCAGAAGATTTGAAAATAGAACTTTCAAAAATTTTAGCCGAATTTGAATATCGTTTAAGTCAAGGAGGAACGGAAGAAATTCAATTACAAGCTTTATTATCCAAAATTGTCTTGTTGCAAGGTTCTAAATAATCGATGCTTTAACCCAAAATTAATTTCTTGCTCCTTGAAATATTTATCCATTCTTTTTTTTGATTTTAAATCAATTATAAATTTAATTTTTTCATTAAATTTTATATCCCAAAGAATTAGACCTTGAGGTTCAGCAGGTTGAAAAGATATCATTTTTTTTGGATTAAAAAGTTCAGTGAATTCTTCACGCGTAATTTCGCCCATTCCTAATTCTAAAATTTTTTTTACCATTCGCCGAACTTGTTGTCTTAAAAACGCTCTACTCTTAAAATCAAAGACTATATAATCGTCCTTGATGGTTATATTTACAGATTTCATGTCACGGATCGTTTTTTTTTCGTTTTTTTCTCTTTTTGAAAAATTTACGAAATCATGAGTACCTTCCAATTCTTTACAAGCATTTTGCATTATCTTAAAATTAATATTAAAATTTTTTTGAAGGGCGCTTAGAGATTTAGGAACAATGTATTTATAATGGCGTAAAATAGCGTTATATCTGGATAAAAAATCAATTGGCACTTCAGCCCAAGCCCATATTCCTATCTGTTTAGGTAATGTGGAGTTTATTTCCATTAAAAAAAGCTTCTTTTTTATTATAAAAGAAAAAGTAGCCCCTCGTGCAGAAACGAATCTATCCGTTCTACTTGCAACTTCAAATCCTGATGCCGCAATATCGCTAATATAATTTCTTTTTTTTAAAGCTTTTAAAAGGCAATCTTCAATAGTTAATAAATCGAGTTGTCTCTGAGACCCGTGAAAATTTTTTGTCCCTATATAATAAAATTTAAACATATACCTGCGGGTTTCCATCTATTTAATCGCATCCGATCTCTAATATAATTTAAAAGAATTTATTGAATTAAAAAAAATTTCGTAAAACATTTTGACAAAATTTTAAATTTATAAGTAAAATTCAATAAGTCTTAAATAGATTAATATGTTAAAATAAGCAATAAATTTTAATGATAAGGAATTTTTATTAATCAAAATTTCATCATATTTTATTAATAATTTCATTATCTTTATTTTTGTAATAAAACATGTCAAGAATCGCTTCTTCGTTTTTAAACTTCAGAGACAGAATCCGGACTTCCATCTCAGTTAAATCACAAAATTTTTTGTTTTTTGCTGCGCTTTTTTTACTCGTGTTTTTAGCAATAATGATAAGACTTACTCCAATTTTAAGAGGCGCTCTTTTAATCAAGGCTTTTGATCCTTGGATACAGTATTATAACGCAGAATATTTAAGCACGCATACTTTATATGAATACTACCATTGGTACGATTATAAAAGTTGGTATCCCGAAGGCTATACACGGGGAGAGCTGAGACCAGGTCTTACTTTTTCTGTTGTAATAATTTATCAGTTTTTTAATTTTCTTGGAATCCCCGTTTCACTATATCATGTTTGTTATTTTTTTCCCGCATTCATGGGAGGACTTACCGTATTAGCCGCATATTTTTTAGGAAAAGAAGTTTTAAACCGTGAATGTGGTTTATTTACCGCCTTTTTCTTGGCGTTCAATACTGGGCACATTCAGAGGACTACTGCGGGGTTTTTTGACAATGAAACAATTGGAGTACTATTTACGCTCCTCACATTTTTATTTTTTTTAAAGGCGCTTCATAACGGTAAAATTAGTCATTCAATAATCGGAGGCATGTTTCTTGGTTTATTATCCTTAAGTTGGGGAGGATATAGTTATGTTTTTTTACTTTTACCCATTATTTGCGGAATATTGATATTAATGAATAAATACAACGAAAATGTATTAATTTCTTACGCAGGAGTTCAAGGAACTGCTTTGTTTTTACGCTCGTTATTTTTCGGATTTAATCACAATGAATTATTAAAAGATTTTGATACAATGATTATATTTCTTTTTACAATCGTTTTGATAATATTTCATTTGATTCATGCTAAAAAAAACAATTATCCAAGATTATTCGATGGTTTTGTGAATTTTTTAAAATGGTCAATAATTCCTGGTGCTGTTATAGTTGCTATAATAATTTGGGTCAATCCTGATTTAATTCCTTTAGGTATTGGCGGAAGGTTAAAAACCGTCCTTAGTCCCTTAATACGGAGCGATTTCAATCTTACGGCTTCAGTTGCGGAGCATCAGCCTAGTGCTTGGAGCGTATTTTATTACAATACTTTAATCCCTCTAATACTTTTACCGCTGGGAATATTTTTTTGCTTTAAAAGGTCAGCTGCTGCTGATGTATTTACAATTGCATTTTTATTAACCTTATTTTATTTTACTGGAAGCATGATTCGTATTATCCTTTTATTTGCTCCTGCTGCGTCATTAATGGGTGCTTATGGATTGGTCAATGTTTTAAAAATTTACGGCAGTTTTTTAGGAGAAAGAAAGGCTAGCACGAGCAGAAAAAGAAGAAGACAAGTAAAAAGGACTGTTGGTAATTCTGAAATATTTGCAGTGTATTTTATTGTCGGATTTTTATGCATATCTCAAGTAGCTCACGCAACAGATATTTCTGTTAACCAATTATCGTATAGTCAAATAGTAATTAACGGTCAATTTCACGATTGGGAGGAAACTTTAACTTGGATGAAAACTAATTTACCTGGAACTGCTGTCGTTGCAAGCTGGTGGGATTATGGATATTGGTTGACTCCAATAGGTAATGCAACAACCGTAAACGATAATGCTACGATAAATGGAACGAGGATAGGACTAACAGGCATGGCACTCATGCAATCTAATGAGATATATAGCGCTAAGGCTTTTCGTAACTTGAAAGCTGATTATGTATTAGTGTTTTTTGGATATTTAATTAGTGGTTTTTCAGGCGATGAGGGAAAATGGCATTGGATGGTAAGAATATGCAATGATGGTTACGAGAATTATAAAAGAATGGGCATGGAAGAGGATAATTGGGCTGAAAATTCCGTTTTTGACGAAAATGAATACATGAATAGTTCAACAGGAACTCACGGAGATAAATGGTTTGAAAGCCAATTAGTTCGAATGATGTTTTATGGTGTGCCTACAACTAATATTGGCTATCCCAGTAGTAGTTTAATCGGTAATTATATTTCGCAAATTAATAGTAGAAAAGATACTGATGGTAATACTTGGAAATCTCACATACCTGATGAAGGAGCTTATGATTTTAAAGTTTTTCAAAAGGAATATTTCTCTAGTAATGGTTTAGTAAAATTATATAAAATCGATTACACTGCATTAGATTCCAGTTTTTCAATTAATGATGCTGAAGTGTTCGATAGCGGATATAGCACATTTAAATTACAAAATACGGGAACGAGAGATCTAATAATAAAAAATGTGAGAATTAATAACCAGAATTGCAATTTCACCATGAGTAAAAGTCCCGATAACAACAAATTGAATGATGAGGATCAAGATATAGTTTGGGTAGATCTTGGTTCAACCGATTTGAATCGAAACGATGTTGTGAACATAACAGTTTCAGCTCAAGCTGACGCATTAAAAGGAAAGACTTTCACTTTTAACGAAACTACAAGCAACTTCCTTGTAACTGAGGCTAAAGAAGGAGCAATAAAAATTAATAGAGAAAACAGTAAAGTCGTGCAAGAAAATGCCGATAAAGCTAATTTATATTTGGAAGTAGAAAATATTGGTGGTTCTATTGAATTATTAGATAAATATTATGTTAATACGGAACAAAATCTCTTTAATAAAAATACTACGGAATACATAACTGGTTCTTCCATATTAAAACCAGGAGAAAAAGCATATGTATATTTACCAGACGCACCAGCAACTTTTAGCCCCATCGGAACTAATAATAAGATTGGAGTCGTTACATCAAACGGTATAAAAGATGAGACGTTATTTTCTTCTAATTACGAAAACTTTAAAATTTCAATACTTAACGAGACCAGAATTATTTCCTCAGAAGTTTTAGCAACAAGCGATGATTCGTTCAAGAAACATATTCCTGTCAATTTGAGTAAAACTTACGCTATTATTGACGATAATGGATATACAACAATTAATATTAACGTAAAAAACACGGGAAGTACAGTTTTAGGTTTAGATACAATTGATTTAACGAAAAGTGAATCGTGGGATACTATATATGGCGATTTCATTTTAGATCCTGGCCAAGAAGATACAATAATAATGAAAACATCAGAACCAAATCTTTTTGACGAAAACGATGAAATAGCTATATCAGTCACCGCAAGTTTCGATGGAAGTACTATAGCTTCGGACATTGGATATACTCACGCGATTAGGAATAAACCAGATATTTTAATAATTAAAAACGTTGACACTCTAGCGACATCTCTAATTGCTGCAGATGAGACTGGAAAATTGTTAATAAAAAATACAGGAAATGTACCGATAACCTTAGATAAAATATATCTTAACGATACAACAGATCTTTCAATTGATAATGATGTGGAATTCATCCATGGTGATGCAACTTTAGACATGCAAGAATGCGCTATTATAACATTTAACATTCTTGATTTAAAAATTAACATATCAGATAAAGTTAAAGTGAATGTAACAACAAATACCATGGCTGAATATAGCACGAATTTTACTGCTGAAGTAAACTCGTTGTTGTATAATATTACAATAGATGACGATGGTACAAGCGCAGACATTAGTGTTGGTGAAGTAATTATTAAAATATTAAGTGGTGGCACATCGGATGTAACACTTGATTCCATTTATATTAATGATACATATATACCTCTTGCTAATTTTACGATAACAGTTGGTACTTCTTATATGATTGGAAATTCAGGAGAATTCATTACAATAGAAATTAAATTAGATGAAATAGAAGTAGCGCTAGGGGTCGGGGTTGGTACAATAACCGCTGAAGATAAATTGAAAATACTTGCCCGAACAAAAGAAGGTGCTGAATTTACTTATATAGTAACGGTAAGGGATTAGGATCTTATTTTTTCTTTTTTTAATAAAAATCATAAGCAATAATTCATTAAAATATTGTGGAGTAATCGTTTAAATAATAATTTTAACTTTAGTTTTAATTAATATAAATATTCATTTTTTTAATCCATGAGTACTCGTTTTATAATAAAATCCGATTTTGAACCCGCTGGAGATCAAATAGAAGCCATTCATTTACTTTCAGAAGGTATTAAAAAAGGAAAAAGATTCCAGACGCTTCTCGGCGCCACGGGAACTGGCAAAAGTTTCACAATTGCAAATGTCATTCAGAAAATCCAAAAACCCACGTTAGTAATGGCTCCAAATAAAACATTAGCCGCCCAATTATATAATGAACTCAAGGAACTCTTTCCTAATAACGCAGTCCATTATTTTGTTTCTTATTATTCCTACTATCAACCCGAAGCATACATGCCGGTAACAGGGCTTTATATTGAGAAAGACTTTAATATAAATGAGGAGATTGAAAAATTAAGGTTAGCTTCTGCTCACGCAATAAGGACAAGAAAGGACGTGATTATCGTTGCCACGGTATCTTGTATATATGGGGTTGGTGATCCAGAATATTGGGATGCAGTGACATTATCCTTAGAAACTGGTCAAAATATAAAGAGATCAGAAATTCTTAAAAAATTAATTAAAATGAATTACGAGCGGAAAGAAATAGATTTTAAAAGAGGTATTATTAGAGTTAAGGGGGATATCGTAGATGTCTATCCTGCTTATTTAGACATCGCAATTAGAATTTCTTTATTTGGAGATGAAGTTGAATCGATTAAAGAAATCCACCCCCTCTCAAATAAAGTTCTTAGAGATCTATCTAATTATAGAGTATATCCAGCAACGCATTTTATCATTCCCGATGAGAATAAAATTAAAGCATTGGACTACATTAAGAAGGAGATGAAAGAGCAAATTGAGAAATTTAAAAGCGAAAAAAAATTTGCCGAAGCTCAGAGAATAGAGAGAAGGGTAAAACACGATTTAGAAATGATGAAAGAAATGGGGTGGTGTAGCGGGATAGAAAATTATTCAAGACCATTAAGTGGAAGGGAACCTGGAACACCCCCCATGACGCTAATTGATTATTTTCCAGATGATTTTTTAATTGTCGTAGACGAATCGCATATCACAGTTCCTCAAATTCATGGGATGATCGGAGGAGATAGATCGAGAAAAAATAATCTTATAGAATATGGATGGAGATTACCTAGTGCTTACGATAATCGCCCTCTTAACTTTGAAGAATGGGAAAATAAAGTCAAGTTTTTAATATTCATGTCAGCAACACCTAGTAAATACGAATTAGAAAAAAGTGAGGGGATTTCTGCTGAACAAATCATAAGACCAACGGGTCTTGTTGATCCACAAGTAGAGGTTAGACCTGCTAAAAACCAAATAGATGATTTATTAGGAGAAATTCGAAAAGTTACAAAAAATAATGGCAGAATCTTGGTAACAACTCTCACTAAAAGAATGTCAGAAGATATCGCAGAATATTACAATGAACTGGGAATTAAAATTGCTTATCTTCACTCAGAAATAGATACTATTGAACGATTTGATATATTAAGACAATTAAGGGATGGAACTCATGATGTATTAGTAGGAATTAATCTTTTAAGGGAAGGGTTAGATTTGCCTGAAGTTCAATTAGTAGCCATTTTAGACGCAGATAAATTAGGTTTTTTGAGAGATACTCGTTCTTTAATTCAAACAATCGGAAGGGCTTCCAGAAATGTAAATGGACGCGCAATTCTATATGGGGATAAAGTTTCTACTGCCATGAAGGAAGCGATTAATGAAACAAATAGAAGACGGAAAAAACAATTAAAATATAACGAAGTTCATGATATTACACCTCGAACAATTCAAAAGAACATTTTAAAGTCCCTTTCCGAGGAGCAAGAATTTAAGGAGAAAGAAACAAAAAAGTTAAAAAAGACTATTGAGGAAAAAATAGAAGAATTAACCGATATGGAAATTATTCTTGAATTCTTAGAAAAAAAAATGTTTTTGGCTGCAAAAGAATTGAGATTTGAGGATGCTGCATATTTAAGAGATAAAATTAAAGATATTAAAGAAAACAATAAAATAATGGCGTGAGATTTCTTTTTATTCAAATATCGATCTTATTTCGAGAGCTGTTTTAATATCATCTTCAGTGAGCCTTGGATATTCGTTTAATATCTTTTGAAATGTTGCTCCATCACATAACATTTTCAGTACTATAGAAATTGGAATTCTTGTTCCTTTAAAAACAGGTTTTCCAGATAAAATCTTTGGATCACTATTAATTCGATCAATGTATCCTATCATTTTAATTCATATTATTGTAATTACTAATAATTAAATCTTACTTTTAGTAAAAAACTCCACTAAATGGAATATAACCTTTAGTAAGCTCTTGATCAATATATTTACATTAATGGAAAAACTAAAACTGCGTTGATATGGTGTTTAAATGAAGTAGATTTTCTCCTGAGAATTTTATTACTTTTTGATCCTTTTTAAAATAAATTCCTCTGGTGTTTGGATTGAAATGCGTTTAAGCCATGTAAAGTGGTTTTTATTATAGGATATCAAATCAAGACCTGTATTTTCACATTGCGTACCAATCATAAAATCTCGAAAATGGTGGCGAAAAGGGAGTGTTGCTTTATTGTTTAGAGCGTTTTTTAG
>JAUWRB010000239.1 GCA_030610785.1 Promethearchaeota archaeon
AGAATTATGAAATACTACCAACGAAAGAGGTATTATCCAAGCAAGTATAGAAAAAAGTAGAAGCCACTCCCACAATGGATTACTGATAATTAAGAATATAATTATCGTTAATAACGGTCCAACCATTCCATATACGCCAATCAGCTTAGGAATTTTTGTATCGTATAAAATAATCAGCGCTCCCATAAAAAAAGCCCCTAAAGTAAAGCCTCCAAAAGCTAATGCTGAAGTATAAGAATGGAGATTGAAATAATTGCGATCTTCGCTAAAAATCCCAACGCCAATATATCCGATGTTTCCAATAATACTGAAAAGGAAGGCATAACTTCCCAATCTTAACCTCAATCTAGAAATTTTTCCGAGGTCTTCTTTTTTTTTTGGAATTGGTGCTAATAATTTTTCCATGTAAAAAGAAAATGGAATTGTAAAAACACCTGCGATCATGCACGCCAAATCGTACAAAAATGGCGCAGGTGTATGAGCACTTCCTCCAAGGTCGCTTATCCAATGAGTCCAGATCGAATATCCGTTTGGTCCAAGAAAAGCAGCAAAAATATATCCGATTATTAATAAAGGGATATAACCCATAATTACAGCTATTGTACAAGTTTTAACAAAATGTAAATCAACGATTTTCTCGTAAAAACGTTTTCTAACCTTGTTTATCGATTTTCGAATTGATTGAAACATGATAGGCTTTTTTGAACTATTCAGTTTTTTAAATTATTTTATTTAAATATTCATCTATTGATTTATAATAATATTGGTTTTTGTCCCGAATAATTCATTTTTCATCAAGAGCCAAATACTTTTGCATTTTAAAAAGTTTAAAATAATAATATTTCCATATTAATTAGAATAATTAGTGAAATCCCCTTCTCAAAATATCTTTTTTTTTCAAGAATCAAAATAATTTTTTAGGATTAAAAATAGGAATTTTTAAATCTATAATTTTTATTATTACATAGAAATATTTTATTCACAGTATAAAAAATTGAATGAGAAAAAATTTTATGCTAATTCAGAAACTTTCAATTGAAGAGTTTAGAGGTATAAGAGGTTGTAAAGATCCAATTAAACTATCTCAATTAACCGTTTTAATCGGTAGGAATAATTCGGGAAAATCATCAATTTTAGAAGCTTTATCATTACTACCTAAACCAAATATAAAGGATGGTATTACGGGAAAGCCAAGAATGGATTCTCTATTAGATTTGCGTCATTCTAAATTAAAAGGTTATAAACCAATTTTATACCAATATGCAGGCACTTCAACTATTAAATATTATCTCGAAAATGATTCTTCTCTACATCTTGAAATAAATGAAAATAGTTATACAACTACAAATTACAAGAATAAAATTATTTCAGATAAGGAATTAGCCGACATTTTTCATGCTACACCTAACGAATTAGAAAACTTAGTATTTTTCATACCTAATAATACCTCTTTTATGCATACAATTGAAGATAGAATGAATCAATATAAAGAATTAATAATGAAGAAAGGATATCATGTTAAAATCGCTAAAATTCTTAATGAATCCGTAGATGATGAATATAGTGATATAGTGCTTCAAGATACTATAACAATAAGAAAAGTGCTTTCTGATAATTTTATATATATTCCCTTGAGTGATTTAGGAACGGGAGCAGAAAAAGCGGTAAAAATTATGACTTTAATAGAAGTTGTTAATCCAAAACTCTTACTGCTTGATGATTTTGAAGCAGGATTTCACCCTTCTTTAATAAAAATTGTTCTTAATTGGCTAAAGGATAAGAAATGGCAAACTATAATCTCAACTCATAATATAGATGTATTAAGTAAATTAGTAGAAATCGATCCTGAAGATACTACCATATTATTATTAAAAAAATCGAAAGATGATATTTTAAGTCATAAAGTTTTCACACTTGAAAAACTTGAGAATTATCTAAATGCAAACACAGATCCACGATTGTTAGTTGATAATCTGGGATTATAATATTTTATATGTGGTTATTATGAGATTAGTAGAGAACTTAAAGAGCTTAGAGCTAACTATTATATTATTACGGGTGATGGAACTCGCGAATTTGAAATATTATATTTGGTATTTCTACTTGTATTGAAGAGGAAATTGCGAAATTAATGGAACTTGAATTAGGAGTTAGAATCGATCTTTCAGGAAAAAAAGATGCTAAATGGCGTAATAGAGTTAAAAATGAAATAAATAAAAAATTACGAGAAGTAGATAAGAATTTTAGAGTAAAAACATTAGTAAGAGATGCCAGAATAAGATATTTAGAAGAATCATTCCCAAACTTATGTGCTATCCTTAAGGTAATTGAGAAGGATTGTTAAAAAATTTAACAAATATTTTAAGCTGTCTTTTTTAATACTATTTCATGGAGATTTTGTATATTATCATAAAATTCAAAAAGATTAAATTTTCATTTTTCAAAATCGATTTAGATTTTTTTATAGTTTTTTATAGATGATTGAATTAACAACATGTTTTTATCTCATATAAAAAATATAACACTTAATCTTTTTTTTATGAATCAAAATAATTTTTTAGGATTAATTAAAAATATTTTTATAACCTAATGATCTATCTTGATAATAATCACTATAAATAATATAATTTTAAAAAAAAAAAATCTTATCATGCCAAATTCTAAAATTCTTCCTCAAGAAATTTTTCAAAGACGAGAAGAATTAGGTTTAAAAAATTCAATAGGCTTATTGATTAAAATAATAGAAGCTGATCCGAACGATAATAAGCGTCAAAGTGCGATTAAGTTTTTAGGACTAATAAGAAATGATTCAACTCTGTTAAAAAAAGAGTCTTTTGAAATTTTTGAGAATTTATTGATTTCGGACAACAATATTGATATAAAATGCGAAGCAGCAAAAGCTTTAGGAAAAAGCAGACATGAATCTGCCTTAAAACCATTAAAATGGGCGCTAGAGCAGGAACCAATTGATATTCAAATTAAAATTTCTATCTTGAAAGCAATTAGAAAAATTCGATTTCAAATACCGGAAATTCAGTTATTTATAAAGGAATTAGATAATAATTATCATTCAATTAAAGAATTAGTTAAAAATCAACTTCTATCCTTGGATCCTGAAACTCTAATAAAAATACTCTTAGAATCTTTAAAAGAGGATATTTTTTCTGAAAATCATAAAAAAGAAGCCATAATATTAATTGGTTTAGAGTTATCGAGTATTAATATATCTTTTCAGGATTCAAGCTTTTTAAAGATTAAATATCCTGAAATTCTCTCAATGTTAAATCAAAATAAAAATATTTTATTAGAATCGATTGTACCAAATTTGAAAGAAGAAAATTTGGAGTTAATGAATAGTGTTTTAATAATTTTTAAATTATTAGGAAACGAAATAAATGAAGGTTTAATCGGATTTTTACGCTATGACGATTTTATTATAAAAAAAAACGCTATTAAATTGATAGGAAAGCTGCACGTTAAAGAGGGCGTTAATTCGCTACTTGAAAATTTAGATGATATGTATGAAGAAGTTAGTAAGGCATCAATAGAAGCATTAGGTGAAATAGGAGAAATTTCTGCCGTCCCTGAACTTTTAAAAGTCTTGGATATTGAAGATGTTCATTACGAATACATCGATTTAGACTTTAAATTTTACATTTTAGATGCAATTAAAAAAATTTATCAAAATAACAAAGACGCTTCCTTTAACTTTTTATATTCTAAATTAGAAACGGATAACGATGTTTTAAAAGAAAGCGTTGCTTATATTCTAGGTGAGATTGCTTACGAGGAATTCATTGCTCCTTTACTAAAATTATTAAATGAAAAAAATTTTGACACGCGAAAAAACGCTATTATCGCTTTAGGAAAAATTGGAAACAAAGAAGCAATAGATCCCCTATTAAATATTGTAAAAGACCCCAATAATTATTGGCTTCTTAAAAAAGTCGCTGTAGACGCTCTTTATAACATTTATATTAAAAATCTTTACGCTAAAGGAAGTAAAAGCGCTGAATCAGAAAGATCTTTTGTTATTTATAAGGAAAAATTAATAGAATATTTAAATAATAATTTAGACGAAAATTTTAAAGTAAAATTAAGCATGATTAAATTTTTAGGAGTTTTTGGCGATAATTCCGCTCTTAACGCTTTATTAAGACAGGTTAACGATTTTCAAAGAGTCGTAAGAATTGCTGCGTCCAAAGCAATTAAAAAAATTGAAAAAAGACTTGAAGATGAGAATGAGAATTAATCATTCGATTATTTGTTTCCTTTATTAAATTTTAAAAATTTTTAAAAAGTAAAAAATATTAGGCAAAATACAAATACCTTAAGCAGAAAAGATGTGTATCTATATCTAGATTTATTGTAACGGTTCATCTAATAAAGCGAATTTGTAAATTTAATTTAAAATAAAATTCAGAATCTTTAGAATAAATTTTTCCAAATTTATGTCTACTGCTACTCGGAGTCTCTAATTTTGTATTTTTTACTAAATAATCTTGAAATTCATTTCTATTATAGATATGATAGCATAATACTTCTCCATCCTCACGAACTATTATAATTCCTCCAGTTGCATCGTATAAACCATTCCATGTACTTGTTGGAGTCATCCCTAATGCAATATCAGTTAATAAATTTTTAATTTTATATTCATAAAAAGGATGAGACTGCTCTAAATTAAAGCTGCAAGGATTTTTTTGTAAAATATTTCTTATTAGATCTTCCATTTTTCTTGCTTTTCCGAAAAAAAAACTTAAAAGTATTTCACTTAATATTTCTGGCATTCTTGAATCAATTAATTTTAAATTAAGGTCAAATGTTTCATTTTCTAATCGAATAAATTTAAATTTTCCCCCAAAATCATGGATTTTTATTATTCTATCTCTAATTTTAAATCTTGTTTCAATTTCATTAATTTCTTTTATTTGTTCTTTATTAATCTTTAATCTTTCTAATTTATAAATGAAATTTGTTGATCTACTAGCGTTTAAAAGGGTTGATGCGCTACCCAATTGCGATTTAATGCTAAATCCTAATGTGGGGTTAAATCCTGTTCTTAAATCATGGACTACAATTGTAATATCTCGTTTTTCTTGAGAATTTGCTTTTAATGAGTAGCAATAGATTTCTTTCATAAAACTCTCGATAACAGGAACTGAAAATGTTCTTGAATGTGTTTGATTTATCT
>JAUWRB010000172.1 GCA_030610785.1 Promethearchaeota archaeon
TTTTTTTTTTTATTTTTTTAAAATTTTTTAAAAAAAAATAAATTTTTTAAATAAAAAAAATTTTAAAAAATAAAAAAAAAAAAAAAAAAAAAAAACCAAACGCCACGAATAATTATATATATTACATTTAATCTATTTATAATAAATTAATTCTAATAGAGAACATGATATAAATGAAAAAGGAAGATATATGCTTCATGTCTGCTTGTGAAATGGCAGAAAAGATTAAAACGCAGGAATTATCGTCCCGAGAAATAACAGAAACGATAATAGAGAGAATTGAAAAGATAAATCCAAAAATAAACGCTTATTGTACTCCTACTTTTGAATTGGCTAGAGAAATGGCAAATGACGCTGACAACGCCGTTAAAAAAGGAAAAAAAATTGGCTTATTACACGGGATTCCTACAAGTATTAAAGACCTATTTGAAACAAAAGGAATTAGAACTACTTTTGGATGCAAAATTTACGAGAATAATGTTCCTGAAGAGGACGAAATCGTAATAAAAAGGCTCAAGGAAGCGGGAATTGTCATACTTGGAAAAACTAATACGCCTTCCTTTGGTCATAAATCAGTTACGGATAATTTAATCTTTGGGACAACAAGAAATCCTTGGAATTTAGAAAAGACTCCTGGAGGTTCGAGTGGAGGAGCTGCGGCGGCTATTGCTTCTGGATTGGGGCCATTAGCTCTAGGCTCGGATGGAGGCGGATCGATCAGAATACCGGCAAGCTTTTGTGGTATATATGGATTAAAACCGAATTTTGGGAGAATTCCGAGAATTTTTACGAAAGCTGCATTTCCAAGACTATCTCATTATGGACCGATTGTTAGAAATGTTAAGGACGCAGCCCTAATGTTGGATGTAATGGCTGGACCTGACGAATTAGATAAATTTTCGTTCCTTAAAAAAAATACAAGTTATTTAGATGGGCTTAAAGAAAAACCTCAAAAAAAGTTAAAAATTGGTTACTCAATGGATTTGGGATTTATAAAGGCAATTGATCCTGAAGTTAAGAAATCAGTATTGGATGCTGTTGTAAAATTTGAAAGTTTAGGTTGGTCTGTAGAAAATGTTAAATTACGATTGAAAAAACCATATCCATCTTTCGTGGGATTAGTAATTTCTGGGTTAGCTTACGATTTTAAACCCTTTTTAAAAGAATGGAGGGAAAAATTAACACCTACTTTTATTAAAATGGTTGAAGCGGGAATGAATTATTCCAGCTTTGATTTAATGCGCTTGGATCTTCAGAGAAGGGACATTTATAATGTTGTTGCCAAATACTTTAAAAATTACGACATTTTAATAACTCCCACCACTGCCGTACCTGCTTTTATCCATGGAATAATGTTTCCTCCAAAAATTAATAACAAGGCTGTTTCTCCCACAGCTTGGATGAGCTATACATTTCCATTTAACCTGACTTGGAATCCTGCTGCCTCAATACCTTGCGGTTGGAACAGTGAGGGATTACCTATTGGAATGCAAATAATTGGAAAACAATCAGATGAATTAACAGTCCTTCAAGTTTCAAAAGCGTTTGAAGAAATTGCACCATGGCAAGAGAAAAAACCCCAATTTGATTAAATCATTCTATTAATTTCTTTTTTTTTATTATTTCACTAATATCTAATCATTTTCTCTGCTTATTTTTTGGAACTACACAAGTTCCGCTAGCCTTGCATACAATGATAGGTTCTTTTAAAACATCTGCTGCAGAATCGCTAATCTCTGGTCTTGGAACTATTACTTTTCTTGCTTCAAACACCATTTTTCTAGAAGTATTCCCTATTTTCACTATTTTTCCATCTGCTTCAATGTAATCTCCCGCATAAACGGGTGCTAAAAATTCTACGCTATCATATGCCCTAAAAAGACCTTCATCCCCATCGTTTCTAATTAAAAGTTCAGTAGCCACATCGCCAAAAAGCTGAAGGATTTTAGCGCCATCTACTAAATTTCCTCCGTAATGAGCGTCGTTTAAACTCATTTTAACTCGAATTAAAGCGTTCATCTTTTTTTCCTTCATTTAAAGTATTATTAATATTTTGAAAAAATCAATGCCCTTATCTTTTATAAAATGAAATAATTCTAAATATTAAAAAAATAAAAGAATAATAAATTAATTCTTACCAAATGAGATTATTAACAACTTCTTTTGCTGATGCTGCTTGTTTCTTATTAATTATTTTCTGAATTCGCAAATCGTTAAGTGCTTCTTCAATTTTTGTGTCAAGATTTTTCATTTCCATTAAATTGCTTTTTTCTCCCTCATTTTCGACAAGATTAATCATTGGAGTATATTTATTCATTAAATCTCTAATTTTTTTTCGAAAACTCTCTGTAGTTTTAGTCCTTATGATCTTTCCTTTTTCAATCAAGATTGGAAATACAGGGGCTCTTTCAGTCGTCTTATTAGTGTTGGGGCTAACAAAATAGAAGATAAACATTGGAATTCCAACCACAATATTTTTAGTTTTAATTTCTATAGTATAATCACTAAAAAACCTTTGAACATTTGTTAACTCCATGTCTTTAATTGTTTCAATATTATCCAAGCACGATTGTTTTTCTCGTTTTATTTGAGCAACAATGTCTTCTGCCGAAGTCGCTTCACTACTTATTTCGCTATGTTTTGAATCGATTTGTTTTTGTACTTCCGATATTTTTCTTTCTAAATCTCTAATTTTTTGTTGATGCGTTTTTTCAGTATCTGATATCTCACGATTCATATTTTTTTTTAATTGTGCGATTTCATTTTTATATCGACTAATAGAATTTCCTAAATCTCTATATCTTAAATCCAAATCTTTCATCCCTTCGTCAAGTAAAAATAAATCCTTTTGACTTATAGCAGATTTTAATTTTTCAACAGAATTATTTAAAGCGTTAATGTAGTTATGAAACTCACCCGTTTTATCGCTTATTTTAAATTTTCCACTTTTAATTAGTTCTTCAGGCGTGGTTTTTATATCTCTTTCTTTTTCTTTTTTTAACTCGTTATTAAGCATTGCTAATTGTTTTTCTTCTTCTCTAGTATCTACTGGTTTACCTCTTATTTTATCCGCCTCTTGCCCACCTTTTTGAATCCAGCGTTCGCATATTTTTGTGATTTGATCTCCATAATTATCAAGCATATTGACCGCCTTTAACGAAACGAAATCGATAATTTCTCGCGTTATTTTTATTTGACTCACGCTTTTAGCGATTGGTTCTCCTTCCAATATAAAATAAGGTTCGCTAAAGGAACTTAAATTATATTGATTCAAAAAAAAGTTTTTAAAATATCCAATTTCATTTGTATTAAATAAGGCTTCTTGGATTACAATACCCCTCTTGTAATTCCGAATCTTTTTCAAGTAAGTTGCATTATATGACTCCAATGAGTTTAAAAACGAATTAGGATCAGCTCCTTTAATCACATTATCAGGAGAAGGCGGAATCTGATTAAATTGGCCAACGCTTAATTTTTCTTGTTCGTTTAATAAATAACTGCATACACAAGCTCTCGTTTCATTTAATGGAATTAGTCGAACTGGCCAAAAACAAATTGATATTTTACTTATTTTACCCAGCTTATTAATCTTTTTACCGTATATTCTTATGCACTCTATTAAAGCCATTGCGATTTCGTTTAAAAGAGTTGCTTTCGATCGCGCTGGTACATTTTGACCAACATTCATTAAATAATTCAAGCATTTTTCAACCATATATCAAACACTTTATCATTCATTTTTTATCTATTTAAAATATCTATATAATTTTAATAAAAAATTGAATAATTAAAGTTATGGTTTTAAACATTTATAGGAAATGGTTTTCTTTTGCTCAGATTATATAAATATTCATCTAACCTATTATTATTAATTATTAAAAAAAAAAAGGTATATTAAAATGGTAGAAAAATTTCTCGAGGGAAAAGGAGCGTTAATAACTGGTGGAGCTTCTGGTTTTGGAAGAGGTGTGGCAATTGAATACGCAAAAAGAGGCGCAAACCTTGTGTTAGTAGATATTAACGAAGAGTTATTAGAAGAAACTTGCAAAAAGATTAAACAAGTAAATGGCGGAAAAAAAGTAATACCAATTGTCTGTGACGTATCTGATTCTGAACAAGTTCAAGCAATGGCAAAACAAGCTTTCAAGGAATTAGACAACATTTATATCCTATTTAATAACGCAGGAATAGCGGCTGCTTATGGAAGAAATATATTAAGAGTAAAGGAAGAAGATTGGGATCGAGTCATGGGAGTTAATCTTAAAGGTCAATGGCTTGTAGCACAATCAATGTGTCGAAAAATGAAGGCGCAAAAATTTCAAGGAGAGTCTATATCAGGAAAAATTATTTGCACATCTTCAATTGCGGGAATGATTGTTAACGCAAAAATCCCCGCATATAGCATAAGTAAAGCCGGAATTATTGCTTTAATGCAGCTTTTAGCTAAAACTCTAGCACCAAAAATATTAGTTAATAGCATAGCCCCTGGTTATCATGCAACTGGAATTTATTTAAATTCGATTGATGACATGACTTTAACCATGAGGGATGGAAATGTTAAAACTCCTTTAAATAGAGTCGGAACAGTCGAAGATATCGTTAATATGGTCTTATTTTTAGCATCACCAGCATCAGATTTCATAACCGGACATAATTTTCCTGTGGATGGTGGAATTGCTAATGTAGGCGTTCCTGCTAACTATTTTGAAACAAATATTTAAAAAATAATTGCATTTTTTCTCTTATTTTATAGAAAACTTTGAATCAATAAAGCCAAATTAAAGAATTAAATTTTGAAATTTAAAAGAAAGAAAACAATTAAAACAACATAAAAACAATTAAAACATAAATAAATAATAAAAATGTGAAATTAATAAATCAATAATATTTAAAGAAAGAGGGAATAAAAATGGTTGAAAAATTTCTTGAAGGAAAAGGCGCGTTAATTACAGGAGGCGCTTCTGGTTTTGGTAAGGGAATTGCGATTGAATACGCAAAGAGAGGCGCAGATTTAGTATTAGTAGATATTAACGAAGAGTTATTAGAAGAGACTTGTAAAAAAATTGAGCAAGATCAAGGTCAAAAAGTAATACCAATTGTCTGTGACGTATCTAATTCTGACCAAGTTCAAGCAATGTCAAAGCAAGCATTTAAAGAGTTAGATAATATATTCGTTTTAAATAACAATGCAGGAGTTGGTTTAAATTTCGGCAAGGATTTATTGAGAATAGATGAGGAAAGATTCGATAAAACGATCGCCATTAATCTCAAAGGACAATGGTTAGTTGCTAAAAATATTTGTAAAGGAATGCGAAGACAGAAATTCGAACCTATTGCCGGGAAAGTCATTCATACCGCCTCTATTGCGGGGATGGTGGTTGACAATAAACTCCCTGCGTACACTATTAGTAAAATGGGAATAATTGCAATGATGAAGATGCTCGCTCAAAGTTTGGCTCCTAAAATTACGGTAAACGCAATTAGTCCCGGATATCATATTACTGGAATCTACGATAACCGGGAAGATGTCATGAAAATGACAATGGATGAAGGTCACGTCAAAACTCCTTTAAACAGATACGGTACCGTTGAGGATGTTGCGATGGTTTCGGTATTTTTAGCTTCACCAGCTTCAAATTTTATAACGGGGCATAATTTCCCCGTAGATGGTGGTATAGCAGAAGTTGGCGTGCCTGCATGGTATATAAAATCTGACATTTAAATTATATTACTGGAATGGGGGTTCGCGTAGAACTTAATTTGAAATTTTTTATTTTTATTTTTATTATTCTTTATTTTTAAATAAATTAATCTCAAAAAAACGATACAAAGTTAAATATTTATATGTCTTAAGTAGACACATATATAATAAAATTTATAATATTAAAAAATATAAAAAAGGAAGAAAAAAATGTTAATTTTGGCAATATTTCAAATCCTAATAGGAATTGGCTTTATTGGTTTTTGGATCTACTTTTTCCTTGTTGAAAATAAAAATCCCAAGAATACAGAAGTATATCTAGCTTTTGAGAGGTCTTTTCCCATACCTGATTTATGCTGGGCAACTCCTTGTCTTTTAATAGCAGCAGTCGGTCTTTTATTGGAGCAACGATTCGGGATCTTTTTCTCTATTACTGGCGGAAGCGCAATGTTATTTCTAGGATTGCTTGATATCTCTTTTAACGCTAAAAATGGCGGATACACGGGAGAAATCGCTGATACTATCATGAACCTTGCGATAAATTTAATCTGCGTTATATTCGGGCCTATCTTCATGATATACGGATATCTTAATTTTTAGAAAGAAGAATGAAATAAAAAAAAACTAAAAATAAAATTGATTAAACATGGTAAAAGAAAAGTTAATAAAAAAACAGCCGTTTAAAGGAAAAATTGCGATAATTTGCGGCGGTTCTAAAGGAATGGGAAAAGAGACAGCCCGTTTGTTCGTTAAATTAGGGGGAAGCGTGTGTATCGTGGCAAGGGGGCTGGAAACATTAAAAGAAGCCGCAAAGGAAATAGAAAGTGTTAAAGTTGAAGATTCTCAATTTGTTGAAATAATTTCTCATGATACAACAGAAATGGACAAGTTAGAACCACTTTTTAAAGCTTTTATTGATAATCATGGAACTCCCGATTATTTAATTAATGTCGTTGGTTACGCTTATCCGCAATACATCGAAAAATTAACTCTTGAAGATTTTAAAAAGAACATGGATATAAACTATTACGGTCAATTAGTACCAATTTTAATCGTATTACCATATTTCATGGAAGCTAAAAAGGGCTATATCGTAAATTTTTCGAGCATGATGGGATATTTCGGAATAATGGGTTATGCAACTTACGCTCCTACTAAACACGCTATTGTAGGATTAACAGAAACGCTTCGTCACGAGTTAAAACCTTACAATATCAATTTTTCAATTGTATATCCTCCAGATGTAGACACGCCGGGATTTGAGGAAGAAAACAAGATAAAACCGAAAGAATGCGCCATGCTTTCCGAAGGTGCTAAATTAATGCAACCAGAAGATGTTGCTGATGTTCTGATTGAATGTATATTAAAGAAGAAATATAATATATTACCGGGGGAAGCTAAATTTGTATGGAGGATGTTCAGACATTTCCCAAAACTGGTTCGCAACATCGTAGATAAAGATTACAAAAAAGCAAGAAAAAAATTGAGTAAAAACTAATAATTTTTTTATTTTTATTTTTTATTTTTTTTTAAAATATAATTGTTATATATTAATATGAAAAAAATCGGATTAATAGTAAATCCTATTGCTGGAATGGGGGGCAGCGTGGGACTTAAAGGAACAGATGGAGAGATGTATAAAAAGGCAATGGAAATGGGAGCCTTCCCCATCACTCCACAGAGAATTTTTAATGTATTGTCCAATATTAAAAATAAAAGAGATATTACATTTTTAGTGGCACCAAAAAAAATGGGAGAAGATTTCGTTAAAGATACGGAGTTTTCTTACAAGGTT
>JAUWRB010000258.1 GCA_030610785.1 Promethearchaeota archaeon
AACTTTAATGTCAATATTTCTAGCTTGGAAACTCTTTCGTATAGAGATTAGTGCGTCTTTGATTACGCTACAAACTTCTATTGAATTAATGGAAATTCTATTCTCTTCAAGCCGAGATAAATTATGAATATTTGAAACTAATTTTGCCCCCTTAATAACTTGTTCTCTAACTATTTCCAATAATTCTTTAATCTTTTTCAATTTTTTGGGATCGTTGAAATAATATGTAAAAAGCTCTACAGAAGACAAGATATTATTAATAATGTTGTTAATATCGTGAACTAGAAGGTCTTTATAGAATTCAGCTCGATCGTAAGCATCGTGATATTTCTCTTCGGATTCTTTTAACGCGTTTTCTGATTTTTTTCTTTCTGTTATATCTCTTGCGATACCACAAATACCAAAGATATTTCCATTAACATCCTTAAGAGGAACCTTGATCGTGTGAAATGTATGAAGGACATCTTTAATGGGTTTTATTCGTTCGTCCTCTACGATATCTCCTTGGATAACGCGCTGATCTATATTCATTAAGTGTTTGCCCTCTACCTCACCAAATAAATCGATATCCGTCTTTTTAATTAATTTTTTTGCCGGTAAATCAAAAAGTTTTTCCATCGCAGCATTAACATGAATGTATTGCAATGAACAATTTTTAATGAAGATGTTATCCTTAGCTGTTTCAAATACTGCTCGGAATATCTCTTCACTTTGCCGCAATTTTGCCTCCATCTTTTTGCGCTCGGTAATATCTCTTACAATTCCAATAAATTTATAATTTCCATTAATTTCCACCAAATTAGTTCTCCCAGAAACAGGAATATAATGACCTTTTTTATGTCGTGATCTATATTCGATAGTTGTAATCTCCCTTGATTTGATTGGTTTTTCCCATACTTCTTCAATAAATTTTAAATCTTCTGGATGGATGAATTCAATAAAATTTAACCCTATTACTTCGTTCGGTTGATACCCAAATTTATCAAAAATTTGTGGACTAATATATGTAATATTTCCCTTTAAATCCATTTCAACAATAACATCCGCAATATTATTGATAAGATGACGATATTTCTCTTCTGATTCTTTAAGTTCTTGACGCAAGCGTTGAATCTCCAATATTTCCCGAGTTCTTTTTATTAATTTTTCAATAGGTAAAGGTTTAAGGAAATAATCATCGGCGCCTCCTTTTAATGCATTAATTGCATTATGAACATTAGTATGACCTGTTATAATAAAAAGTATCATTTCAGGAAATGATTTCTTAAATTTCTTCAAAAGGGTTATTCCATCCGTATCGGGAAGGTTAATATCAATAAAAGCAACATCATAAGTCATTTGTTCAATTTTTTTAATAGCCTCACGACCATTAAATGTAATGGTAACATCGTATCCAGTCTCCTGAAATATATCGTGGAGGGTTTCGCATATTTGTTCGTTATCGTCTACAATTAAAAGTTTAGCTTCAGTTATTTTAATCACCTAATGATTTTTTTTTCTTTAATTTTATTTTAATTTTTTTTACATGTATCTTTTCCATTTTACACCACTTTTTCTCTAATAAGTGGTAATTTTACAATAAAGGTAGTTCCTCTATTAATCTCGCTTACAACTTCTATTTTTCCCCCGTGTTTTTCAATGATTTCTTTCACAATTGATAGCCCCAAGCCGATGCCTAATTTTTTAGTTGTAAAGAGCGGTTCAAATATTTTTTGAAGGGTCTCCTTTGGGATACCTACTCCTGTATCTTTAAAAAAAATTTTAATCATGTCTTCCCCAATGGAGGTACTTATTTTCAACGCTCCTCCCTCTGACATCGCTTGAATAGCGTTAAAAACGATATTTTGGAAAGCTTGTTGGATTAGATTTGGATCTATTTGAATTCTAGGTAAATTAGCGTTGAGATGTCTTTCAAGGACGATGTTCTCAGGAAATTTAAAATTATCTAACATGTCAATGATTATACTATTCATGTCAACTTCTTCAAAGGAGGGTAGTTTTACTCTTGTATAGTCAAGAAGTTCAGAGATAATATTATTGGACTTTTGCACCTCTCTTTGGAGGAGATTTAAATGTCTCATCACTTTCTCATCCTTATCCTTGATTTTCATGCTCAAGTAATAAGCTGAACCACTAATAGCACTAAGAGGATTCCGAAGTTCGTGTCCAATGCTACCGGTAAGTTTTCCTACAGCAGCGAGTTTCTCCGTACGGATCAACTCTTCTTGGGCTTGTTTTAAATTTAATTCTGCCCTTGAGATATGTTCGCTTAAAATAACAACAATAATACCAACAACCATGAATATTGACGCCCGAGAAAAGTTATCAATGTTTTCTACGCTCATTATATTTAATCCAATGAAAATTGGAAAAAAAATCACTAATATAGCTAAAATTACGGGCACGACTAAACCCTTCTTTTCCCACCAAACGCATGCTAAAATAATAGGAATATAAAAAAAATGAGTAAAAACAATAGAAAGTTTAAGCACGACAATAAAAAAGTACTCTAAAAAGAACGATAGAAATAAAAGGAAAATAATGACCACAATTTCGTATTTCTTTTCTTGACTTGATCTAATTATTACATCACTTCAGTTATTTTTATTTTAGTGAAACTGATTAACGCTTCAAGTCTTTCAAAAATTATTAATTTCCCAATTGTATTTTTTCTCATTTAAAAAAGATTTCCTTATATAATATAAAACTATCTAATTTTATTTAACATTTTTGTAAGTTATATAAAGAACCTATTAATGAATTAATACAATCGCTCTTATTAGCTTTTTATAATTAAAAAGAAAAAACGATCAAATTAGTACATCAAGTATATTTAAAGCATTTACTTTTTCGAAAATTTCTCTACCATATTTTTTTAAAAAATGTTAAAAATGACTGAAATCGGTGAAAATTGATCGGTTTTAAACAATCAATTTTAAATTCTATTCAATAATTTCATATCTATCAAAATAGCAAAATAGCAAAAAAAAAAAAATAAAAATTGATGTGAAATTTCTTGGAAGAGCTTAGTAAAAAATTAGCAGAATTGATGAAAGAAACCGAATCGATGGAATTAGTAGATGTCGATATGTTTGCCGATTATCTCGAATTTCAAGTATTGCCCGGTATGGTTTCATCGGCAGCTCAAGCAGTTGGATTGCCGGCTCTTGGAAAGGCTGAGTGGACACCTATTAAATTCTCGCTTGATTTAGAGTTTCCGGGAGAAATCGAAACTATACAATTCATTCGTTCCAATGGAAAGACTTGTACGATTGGAGGCGAAAAAGTACCGCCATTCTACAATTTTTTGGGATTAGATAAACGAAACCCGCACCCTCCATTAGTCACATACGATGTATTTGATATGGGCTCAGAAATGATGCTCCCCAAGCCGATTAAACAAGAATACAAGGATGTTCTGGCGGATTGCGCTGAATGGGCAAAATTTGCCGTTGATAAATTCGGTGCGGAATGTATAACATTTCACTCCTTAGGGATAGATCCTGGAATGTTGGATTGGCCCATCTCAAAATCTAAAGAGATTTTTGAAAACATATTACAAGCTGTAGATGTTCCGGTAATTATCGGATGTTCAGGAAACAAAAAGAAAGACGTTGAAATGTTTAAAGTACTCGCTGAAGTTTCTGAAAGCGAAGTGTTAATGCTCTCGGCGGCAGATAAGGCTACTTGGGAGGATGTCATCCCAATTGCAGTAAAACACGACCATAACTGCCTGCTCTGGACAAGTTTAGACCTTAACAATCAAATTAAAATGAATAAGGACGCTCTTGAATTGGGTTTGCCTAAAAATCGAATAGTAATGGACCCAACGTGTGCCACTCTCGGTTACGGAATGGAATATAGTTTCAGCATTTACCAGCGAATGAGAATCGCCGGTTTGCTTGGCGAAGAAGATTTGGCGTATCCAATCAGCGGAGGTACAACGAACGCTTGGGGCGCTAGAGAAGCGTGGATGAGCGAGAAAATCGCGCCCGATTGGGGTTTGCGCCAATATAGAGGTCCAATATGGGAGATCCTTAATGCGCTGTCTTTAACACTTGTAGGGCTTGATTTGGCAATGATGTTCCATCCTATTGCTGCAAAACACCTGAAGGACATTACAAATTCGTTTTTTGCTGAAGTTCCGAAAGTGTTAGAAGATAAGGGTTATTACGATTGGGTTTCGGCGAATTTAAAGCGTTAAGAATAATTATCATTAAATTTTTTTATCTTTTTATATTTTTTTTTTATTCTCTTATAATTTTACATGAAAATTAATTGGACTGAAGTAAGAATAAAGAAGTTTTTATTT
>JAUWRB010000129.1 GCA_030610785.1 Promethearchaeota archaeon
TTTCTCTGCTTCGTAATTACCTTCTAGATAATGACAATCGCCAGGATGACATCCCATTACGATTATTCCATCAATTCCAGTTTTAAATCCTTGGAAAATAAATTCAGGATCAACTCTACCACTACACATGACCCTTATTACTCTAATATTTGGGGGATACTGAATCCTACTCACTCCTGCTAAGTCTGCTCCAGCGTAGGAACACCAATTACATAAAAACCCTAAAATTTTTGGTTCAAAACTCAAATTACTTACCTCCAAAAGCATAAATTTCAGCTAAAATTTGTTCATTTGTAAAATGTTTAATAATAATTGCTTTTTTAGTACAAGCAGCACCACAAACACCGCATCCTTTACATAGTGCTTCAATAATTTCGATTTCATCCTCTTCATTTTTCTTTATTGCGTTATATGGGCAAATATTTATACACACTTCACAACCTTTACATAAATTTTTATTCCATTCAGGTAAGTAAGCTGTTGCCCCCTCGATTTCAATAGTCTCATGAGATAAAATTGTACTTGCTCTCGATGCCGCAGCATAGCCTTGAGTTATAGATTCTGTAATATCTACAGGCCATTTTGCGCTGCCACCTATATAAATTCCATCAGTTGCAAAATCGTTAGGACGTAATTTCACATGCGCTTCTAAAAAGAAATTATTAACCTCTAACGGAACTTTTAATATTTGAGCAAGCTCTTTATTATCATCATTTGCAATTAATGGAGTCGATAATACAAGAAGATCGTAAGGGATAATGATTTCTTCTCCGATGTATTCATTATAGACTTTTATTTGATTTCCTTCTACAGTAGGTTCTTTATCAAGACCATATCTTATAAAAAGAACCCCTTTCTTTCTGGCTTTTTTATAATATTCTTCATAATCTATCCCAGGTGTGTATAAATCTCTGAATAATATTGTTATATTTATATCTGATTTTTTCTCCTTTATAATTAAAGCATTTTTTAAGGCTGTCATGCAACATACGCTTGAACAATATTGTCTTTCATCGTTCCGAGAACCTACACATTGGATCATTACAATATTATTCGCATTAATTTCATTATTTTTAATTTTTGGTTCTAATTCATGTTGAGTTATTCGATTTTTACCATCGTAACCAAATAAATTATTTGGTTTAAGAAGTGAAGCGCCTACAGCAACAATAATAGCGCCTACACTCAAATTAATTTTCTTTCCATCCTGTTCGACTTCCACTTCATAATTTCCAATAAAACCTTTAATATTCTTTAGTTTTGATGATGTATAAACCTCTAAATTTTGAGCATTTTGAACGTTATTTTTAATATTCTCTACAAATTCTGAAGCATCTATATCATGCGGAAAAAGTTTATAAAGCGAATTTAATCTGCCTCCCAATTTATCTTCTTTTTCGATTAAATAGGTTTTAAATCCTTGTCTACTTAGATTAAGTGCAGCATGCATTCCAGCTACACCTCCACCAATTACTAAAGCACCTGGGTTAACATTTACTATAATTGTATCTAAAGGCTCGAGTATTACGGCCCTATAAGCCCCCATTCTAATGAGATCCTTTGCCTTTTCATATGCCTCTTTGGGATATTTCATATGAACCCAAGTACATTGGTCTCGAATATTAACAAAATTAAAAAGATAACGATTTAATCCTACCTCAGATATACATTCACGAAATAGAGGTTCATGGGTTCTAGGAGTACATGATGCTACAACTACTCGATTCAAATCATGCTCTTCTACAGCTTTCTTTATACTGGCTAAACCAGTTTCAGAGCAAGTGAAAAGATTGTCTTCTGCATGCGCAACATTAGGTAATGTTTTTGCATATTCTGCTAAGGCTTTACAATCAATTAATCCTCCTATGTTTGAACCGCAATGACAAACAAAGATTCCTATCCTAACATCTTCTTTCTTTTCTTGTTCGGACATATTAATTTTATCCTCCTCTAATTATCTCTGCCGCTCTTGCTGCAGCACTACTACCCTCAGCAACAGAGCGTGGTATGTCCATTGGTTCATGTACACAACCACACGTAAAAATGCCATCACGACTTGTTTTAACTGGTGAAAATGGCGGAGTTTTAATAAAATTATAATCGTCTAATTCAAATCCAATTACTTCCGCTAATTTTACAATACCTTCAGGTGGAATTATACATGTAGCTAAAACAACTATATCTACTTTTAATTTCTTTATTTCAGATGTGTCCAAATCTTCATATACAATAATAGGACTTTCATTTTTATCAATGGAAATCTCAGCAATCTTACTTTTTATATATTTTATATCATATTCTGCCTCTCCTCTTCGGAGAAATGATTGAAAGCCTTTCCCTCCAGCTCTCATATCTATATAAAAAATGTAAGACTCTAATTCATTATCATGTTCATGGGCTATCATCGCCTCTTTTGTTGTATACATGCAACAAATAGATGAACAATACTTTGCGCCTCTATCTGTACGAGAACCAATACATTGGAGATATGCAATTTTTTTTGGTTCTTCACCATCAGATATTCTTTTTATGTGTCCTTCTTGAGGACCAGAAGCACTTAACATTCTTTCAAATTCTAAGGCAGTAACAACATTTCTATACTTTTGATAACCGTAGTTTTTTAATATATCATTATCTATATCTTCTATTAAATTATATCCAGTAGCAACAATGATAGAGCCAATATTATTTATTTTTATCAATTCATCTTTTTGATTAAAATCAATTGCTTCCTTTTCACAGTTTTTTTCACATATTCTACATGCTTCCTTTGTAAACCATAAACAATTTTTCTTATCAATAGTCATAATTGCTGGGACTCCTTGAAGATAATACATGTAAATTGCTCTTCTTTTCCTTAATTGACGGTCAAATTCATCTTCTACTCTCATTGGACATTTTTCTACACATAATCCACAATTTATGCATAAATCTTCTTTAACATAACGAGCATGTTTTAAAATTTCTACTGAAAAATTGCCGACAATTCCTTCTACTTTTTGAACTTCAGAATAAGAATATAGCGTGATATTAAGATTTCTATAGCATTCAGATAATTTTGGGGCTAAAATACATATAGAGCAATCATTTGTAGGAAATGTTTTATCTAGTTGTGCCATTTTACCGCCAATGCATGGTTTTTTTTCAATTAAATCTACATGAATACCCATATCTGCTAGATCTAAAGATGCTTGAATGCCTGCAATTCCTCCACCAATAACTAAAGCTCTTTTGGACGCTTCTTCCACACAATACACCTTTTATTTTTTAATTCTTTAAAATAAATTCATTTCTTTTTGGTTAAATTTTTGCAGAAAATTGTAAACTTTCTAAAAGAGTTTTTGGTTGAACTCTATGAAACTTTAATCCTAATTCCTCTGGCTTATAACCAAATGCTAACGCAACCAACTCTGAAAGATAGAATATTGGAATTTTGTAATTTGAATTATTTTTTTTATTCAGCTCTCTTTGCTTAAAATCAAATTGTTGAAAACACGCCGGGCAAACTAGCGCAACACAATTAGCACCTGATTGTTGGATGGATTTGAACTTATTATCAATCATTAATAGCGATAAATCCATGTCCGATTTTTCTACTGGATTACCACAACATTCCATTTTTAAATCATAATCTATAGATTCTGCTCCAAGCGTCTTAATTATTTCATCTATAGTAATTGGGTCAAAAGGATCGTCCCAATTAATAATTTCAGAAGGTCTTAAATAATGACAACCATAATGGATAGCAACTTTAAAGCCCTCTAGGGGCTTTACTATATTTTCTTTTACTTTATTAAGATTTTCATAAAGTACTTCGGCAAAATGTTTTACGTTAGTCTTTCCATCATAATTTTTTCCTATTTTTTTTAATATCTTGTTTATTTCATCTTTTACTTTATTGTCTTTATTCATAAAATAATTGACGCCTTTTAACGTCTCAACGCAACCAGAGCAAAAAGAAATTATACTCCCATTTCCTCTTTTGCTTAAACTTAAATTTCGCGCACCCATAGTCAACCAAGTCTTGTGATCTATTTGTTCAATACCAGTAGGATCCGGACAACAACTAAATCCTTCAATATCATTCAATTTAATCCCAAGCTTTTCAAAAACTTTTCTCCCTGAAGCCTCTAGAAAAGGTAATCTTGCAGGAATTACACACCCTAAAAATATATCATAGCTCATTTTTTATTTACTCCCCTTTAAAATTTTATTTTCAAAATTTGTCTCTTTTAATAATAATTTAATCTCTTTTATTGGAGCGGTCTTAATTTCTGGAAGGCCTAACTTCTCACGCCTCGAAATTATTGCTTTAGAATAAGGAATTGCAATTCCTGAGTCTAAAATCGCTTGACCTTGTAATAAAAATGCTTCAGGTACCTTTCCATCTTCGAAAATTTTATTTTTTAATAACGTAAATATTTCTGTTAGTTCTACTTTTTGAGGACATAACTCGACACACTTTTGACAAGTTGAACATAACCATATACTTGAATTTGGTTCTTTAATTAATTTATTTTGAAGTCCTAATATAGCCATTTCAATTATTTTCCTAGGATTATATTTGCCTTGCGTTAATAAAGCCACAGGACAACCTCCTGAACATGTAGAACATTGGTAACAATAGCTTAAAGAAGCGTTATGCTTGATAACTTGATTCCTTAATTTAAAATTTATGACACTCATGTCAAGTCTCTTTTTTTTAATAATTTTTTAATTTATTTTTAAATTTGATAATCTATTATAAATAATTTATTATAATCCATCACATATTCTTTTTATATTAACAAAATGATACAATTTTTCGATTATTAATAATATCTTAATAAATAAATTTTAGAAATATTAATTATTAATTAAATTGTGTCCATTATTTATAAATATGATCATAAAGAATAGTAGAGAACGATTATTTCTATTGAAATCATACAAAAAAAACTGACTTATGATCCAAATGATCAATACATTTATATATAATGTCGATAATAAATTTTATGGTAAAAAATTTTTTAATATAAAAAAAAAATAAAAAAAAATAAAAAAAAAAACGATGTGTAACAATTGCAATTGTGATAATTTCGATCTATGTTCTATCGTAGGTAACTTACCTATGGGATTTTGTTGTTCTAAATGTTATCTTTATAACGAGAACCACACGTGCTTAAGCACCAAAACTCAATACCAACCCTTAGAAAGCATTAGCGCAGGTAATTTAGAAGAAGATTTTGAACCAATAAGTACTTCAATTGAGGATGGAATGATAAAGGTGGTAATTAGAAATAAAGATAAAGAAATTCCCCTTTTAATAGATATCAAAAAGCAATTACAATAAAATCAGAATCTTCGTACTAATTACAGAATTACTTTCTTCTTTAATGCTTGGAATTAAGATTAAAAATAGTATAATTATATCCTTAAGAGACGACTTCTATGGATAATTCTAGCAATTTCTAAAATATCTTCTTTTAAACGATATATTACTCGAAAATTTCGATAGCAATTTTTTTTGAAAATTATGGAAGTATTAATCTTAATAATCCTATTTTCTGTCTTGATTTTCCTATTATTTTGGAGCGTAATTCTACTTATAATAAATATAAAACGGATCGTAGACCTTCGCTGAAGTGTCGCAACCAGATGTGAGAATTGTTACCGATAATTCTTAAATGTTCTACTAATAACTTAAGAGAATAAAGGAGTGGGTTATGTACCTTTCCATCTTTATAATTTTTGTCATATTCCTTTTTTATTTGAGACTCAAGAGCTTCGTACATGATATTGTAAATGGTCTTCCATCCTGAGACGATATGCCGTTGAATATCTTCATTTTGTACAAAGACTTCGGTGAAAAAGCCTTTTCCACTCTTTTTTCTTTGAGAAAATGCGTTAAGAAACTCTTTATTTAAGTTACTGAATTCTAAGGAATTCATTAGGGTTGGTTGGTAATTACCAAATAATTTATTAAGAAATTTATCGTTTGGAAGGGATGTGAGTTTTTTAATTGATTTCCCTTCAATTAATTTTCCTTTTTTATCAAAAATATCGATGCGTTGGTAATATCCTAATAATAAAATTGATGAAATAAGCTCCATAACAGTCGAAGAGTCTTGTCTCTTGGATGGTGAGATAGATTTACTATTTAGATTAAGAATATTGTGTCCGTCTAAGATAGCGAATATAAACTTAAAATTGTGAGTCATGGGGATGACCTTGAATCCGGATTCCTGCTTCTTGATGGTAAGAAGCCCTATCTTCAATAAGGAGTAGGGTCTATATCCTAAAAGTTTAATCAAGAAATCGTCTACTTCTTCAAGCGTTCGGAAATCGTTATAGCCGTTCGCATCGTCAATAATGATTTTTTCCTCGATACCCTTCACATTAGGATGCGAGGATATACTTGAGAACGACAATTCTTTTAAACGCTTGTATTTGCTTTCGGGGAATAATTCAGAATCCTTGCTGACGAGCGGTTGGACGAGTTCAAGCCAATTTTGATAAAACTCTTTAATTGAAACTTTATTTTGTTTTATTCTACCATCACTTGGGAGTTTTCGTTCCCCAAGCATACCAAGCGGAATCTAACTGGTATTGCATTCTTTCAAGAGCAGTCCTCACCACACCAACGGGATCATACTTTAATACATTTCCAGCTTCGTCAATAAAATATTTTTCCTCCATTGGAAGGGAATCGTATATTTCCTCAACAATCTCTCGGGTAAATTTTACTAAATCTTCATTGTTTTCGACCTGCGATTTTACCTTTCGAGAAATATTATTTCTTAATCCACTTTTAAGTAGTTGTTCGTTTCATGTCTTGTTAATGGTCCCTCTTTACTATCCGTTGGGATATAGGACTGGTCTTATCCTTGTCTAAATACACACCTCTACTCTGTTTTTCATTTTAATGATTAATGATTTTTATTAATTGTATATATTAATTTTAATGGGATCTTAGGAAATTTAAGTTTTTTATGATTTTTAAATGGGAAATCCTTATGTCTTGATACAATATTTCAAAGCTTCTTGAAATGTTTCAATAAATAAAAATTTCTTCAATATGATGAGCTTCTAAACCTCTTGAATTACATAAATTAATTAAAGGTTGATCAATAGATAAAAAAATCCAATCTTTACGAGTAATCTTACTAAGTGCAATATCTGTAAAGCCAAATTTTAAAAAGCTCTTATCCTCTAAGATCTCATCTTTTGAGATATGTTCTTCGTTTAAATATCTAAAATGATCCTTTATTTGTTCTAACCAATAAATTAATTTTGAATCTGTTCTTGCATCTCGCTTAAGTAATGAATATGTTTCCGCAAAAACTTGAGGAACTACATAGATTTTTTTATTTTTTAAGAAATCTAAAAAGAATTTTAATCTTTCTTTAGCATATTTTTTTGTAGAAGCTTCAAGTAATAATAAATAATATTCTTCTAAAGCCCCCGAATCAATAACAATATTCTTTTTAGTCTTCCAATCTTTTAAAATCATCTAATTCTCCAGTCTTCTTATTTATATGAATTTCAAAAGAAACTTGCTCTGGAATGAATAAATTAGGGTTCAAACTTGATTTTAATATAAAGATTGTTTCTGTTTCATCTTTTTTAACCGTTTCAAAATTTAACCAATCGATTATAGGTTTTCCATAAAATTCCATATCCAATCCTTTCATCTTTATAATTATTTCTTTTGCTTTATCCATTGCATTTTCTAAATTAATCATAATAAATAATATCTTACTATTTTGATTTCAAGAAATTATATATTTTTACATTATTATATATTATATTACTAGTAATTTTCACTCTCTTAAATTTTAATATTTTTCAATTATTTTATTATATTCAAAAATGGATTTATAATGATTCTATTATGAATCTGTTATGCTCCAATGCGTTCGGCGATAGATAGTTAGTATCGTCCGCCCCCCATATCCCCTTATCAAGGCTACTCTCCCAGGTTATAATACTAAGAAATTAAGAAAGGAGGGGAAGGCACGGAGAGAAGGTGCTAGTCAAAAAGAAAGAGTTATGAAGATAATTCCGAATTTAATTAAAAAACTAAGTTTAATAATTAGTCAATTATTTTCTTTAGAACTTATTTTTATATTCTATTTTTGACGAGTAATAATTAAAGTATAAAATCACAGATAAAAATTTATTGGAAAGCTACCTTATATCTAGTGAAAATTACAGATCATTGAAAGTTTTAAATGAAATGATCTATTTGTTATCTAATTAAAATTGAAGATGAAATTTGACAAAAGAACAGAAGAAGCGGTTGGAGGATTATTCCAAAATCAAGGAAAAACAGGAAAAATTCCTTGATAAGGTATTTGAATATCCCGACTATTCGTTTGAGAAATGTATTGCACTAGGGGGGTTATCCGTGGAAAAGGATAAGGTTGTAGTAAAGGATAAAGCGGGTGGTTGTGACGAACCTCCAATGTATGAATTCTTTAATAAATACGATTTTGAGAAAGACGAATAAATTAACCATAGCAAGCTTCAACTTCAATTAGATAATACCTTGTGTTAGAATAATGACTTTTTCTGATAAATTCTTTGAAAAATATTCCAAACAAGAAGCCGAGGAATTCTTTCACGAAGCATTAAGAAATCTTGGTGTCGTGAGCGGATACCACGGGTGACAATCCGTTGATTTTCTCTGAGAAAAGTTTTGACGGTTAAATATAGACTCTCGTAAAGATTTGTTAGTTTATTAAGTAGTAAAATAAAAAAAATATGATTATATTTTAAATTTTTATGTTCATTTAAGCGTTTTTTCTTGAGCATCGTGTTTTTCAATCATATCTTCAAGTACAGGCTGAAAAAAAGGATTAAAAAACGATTATGAAAGAATAGCCTACCAAGCAACAAAAAAAAAATCAATATTATTAATTATATTTATATCACCAGTCATATAATAAAGAAGGAATTGGAGGAGGAGGAAATTTCAATATTATCTTTTTATTTTACAAATAACTTGACAATTAGTCAATTATTTTCTTCAGAACTTATTTTTACGTTCTATTTTTGACGAGTAACAATTAAAGTATAAAATCACAGATAAAAATTTATAGAAAATCTACCTTATATCTAGTGAAAATTACAGATCATTGAAAGTTTTAAATGAAACGATCTATTTGTTATCTAATTAAAATTGAAGATGAAATATGACAAAAG
>JAUWRB010000049.1 GCA_030610785.1 Promethearchaeota archaeon
TCTAAGAGCGCATCTAAAAATCCCTACGCTTGGACCCAAAAGTTTTATACAGCTGAAGAGATCACGAGTCCGAATTCTGAAAACCGGAATATAATTTATCCGTACACAAAGCGCATGTGTTCTAACATGTATGTAGATCAATCAGGCGCATTGATAATGACAAGTGAAGAAACTGCTGAAAAGCTCGAAATTGACGAAAAATACTGGGTCTATCCAATGGGAGGCGCTGATATCAAAAATATTTTTAATATTACCCAACGTCCACGACTTCACGATTCACCAGCAGCAAGGAAAGGATCACGACTGGCTTTAAAACAAGCTGGTCTTAAATTTGAGGATATTGATTTATTCGATATATATTGTTGCTTTCCTTCCATCGTAGAGATTATCAAAAGCGAATTAGGTTTTTCTGAAGATTATCCACACAACTTAACAATAACGGGAGGACTTCCATATTTTGGCGGACCATGGTCTAATTATTCAACGCACGCAATTGTATCTGCGGTCGGTCTTATTCGTAAAAATCCAATGTTAAAAATAATGGTAGTGGCAAATGGGGGATATAATACAAAACAATCGTTTGGAATTTATGGTAATGAACCACCTGTTATATCATGGGACAATCGTGATGATACTGCAATACAAGAAAAGATCTTAGCTGAATCATTACCTGAACCAATCGAAAAAGCAAATGGACAGCTTACAATTGAGGCATACACATTCTATTACGATCGATCCGGAAAACTTACGAGGGGAATTGTTGTCGGCAAACTCATTGACGAGCGTCGTACTATCGCTTTTATTCAGGCTAGACCGAATATTTTATCAAAATTGGAGCAACAAGAACTTGTCGGCAAAAAATTTAAAGTTCAATATGATTCAAAAATAGACCGCAATTTAATAATTCTCCCGAATTATAACTAATCTCAACCTTAAAAATAAATTAAAAAACAATAAAAGCCTCTGAAGGGAATTGAACCCTCGATCTGCTGATTACAAGTCAGCTGCTATACCGCTAAGCCACAGAGGCATCAAAAAATTTTTAATACTTTAATTTTCTATAAAAAGGGATTAATTTTTAATTTTGTGGTTTTAAATTAAAAAAAAATGACACATATAATTAAAAACAAAACCTTCTTTTTTGTTATTCAAGTAATATTAAATTATATTAATTGTTCGCTATAGTTTTAAAATGCCCTATATAGACAAAACTGACGTAGAAATATTAGCGTATCGACGGTATAAAGCCAATGAAAACTATTCCAAGAGCGTTTGGTATCTCGCTGAATTATGCGTGACTATTAATAGTAACATAAAAAACGCAGATCAAATCAGGCCTCTTGAGAGCGATAGTGTAGTCCTATTGCTAAAAGATAAAGTTAATGGAGAAGTTTTATCTCCAACAGAAGAAGCAATCAAAGAATTAGCTGAGACCATTTATCATGAGGGACCTGAGAAATCCAAGCTTCACTTTCATATAGCAGAAAAAACTCTCTTATTGGAAGAAATCAAGAAAGTTATAGAAGAAAACACATTGGCGTACGATTAATCATTAAATAGCTCTTTATTTTTTAATGCTTAAATTTGAAAATATTAAAAAGTGATTTATTTTTATAGAAAAAAAAAAATTATATAGCTTATTGAGTAGCTGAAGTAATATTACAATCATTTACTTTAATCGTGGGAATGAAAGTTGGAGTTTGAACTTCCCACCATTGAATTTGTTGAATATCCTTTCCAATTGCAGAAATCCTTGAAAACATTTCAAGTAAGTTGTCAGTTAAACGTAATTTCCTTAACGGCTTTTTGATTTCTCCATCTTCAACGAGAAACATTCCATCTCGAGGAATGGTTGAAAAAGAGCCTTCTATCATGTTAGTAAAGCGAGTATACCAATTGGAGGTTATATAAATCGTTGGTTTTTTTGAGTCCGCGATTATTTCTTCAAAAGAGTAATCTCCACTTTTATACACCATGTTAGATGGAGCAGGAGCAAGTAGCTTGGAGCCTATCCCAAAATCAAAAAATATTGAGCTGCCAGTATTTTTTGCTTGATTCATCTTGCTTGTGGAGGTGTTATGTAATATTTCAGTTAACACTCCATTGGTTATAATAGGTGTCTTGCTCGTTGATGTACCTTCGACATCAAAAGGGCGACTTCCTAAACCTTCCCCGAGATGAGGGTTATCTACAATATTTAGTTGTTCGGAAGCAATTTTCTTGCCTATTAGGTTATTTTTTAGCGGGCTCATCCCAATCATCATTTTAAGCGGATTTGCTCCATTAGTAATTTCTCCAAAAACATTTGCAGCAACCGTAGAGCTCATTATGAGATCATATTTTCCCGCTTGCCCTTGTTTACCTTCGACAGCCATTTTCGCAATCTTACCAGCAGCGGCACCAGTTTGATTAAACTTTTTTTCAATATTGGTAAGATTTCTCCCACATGTAATATCTTGTCCTGAACTTTCTCCATCAACAAAAGACCGGATCGTTAATCGATAATAGGACGTTTTATAAGAGCTATCAATTCCATGACTTGTCATTAATTCTTTCTTTGAATCTCCAAAATAAAGAACTCCTGCAACTTTTTTAGCACCAGCATCCAACGACGATTGAATAGCAGTATTGACAAGTTCAGGTGCCTTTTCAGAAAAATCTCTTATATTTTGATCGTATAGGCCTTCAATTTTTTGATAAGCATGTGGTTCTGTTTCCATACCTCCGTATAAAAAACTATTTGGCATTTTATCAAGAAATTTTCCGGTCTGAGGAATAACCATGCTAATTTTTTCTAGAGTTGGGCTCTCAACATCAATTAGAGTAGTTTTTTGACCCTTGGCAAGAAAAATTTCTAAAAGTTCTGTATGCCATATCTTCGAATTATCAATGGCGGAGTTGGAGAATCGGATTTGATACGTTTTTCCTTTAGTCATTAGAGCAATTATTTCATTTAATCCATTTTTTTGGGCAACTTGAATTGTTTTTTTTAAAATTTCTTCAGTTTCGCTCATTTTTAATTACCTCCTAAACGAATGTCTCTCATTCGAATGTGCGGACCACCCAGCCAAACGGGAACGCCTTGCATTGGGTCTCCTTTTCCACACATCCCATGGGGTGCATCGAATTCATTGGAAACGGCATCCACGCTACCAAGAATACCAAAAGTCGTTAATTCAAGCGTGGGACGTCGAATCATGGTGTCGGTTAATCTTCCATTTTTAATCAGGTAAACTTCCAACCCCACATATTTACTTTGAAACCTCCTATCGTCAATATTCCATTCTGTAAAACTTTTCATGAATATTCCCTCCTTTATATCTTCAAATAATTCTTCGCTAGTAAAATCTCCCGGGGCGAAAAATGTATTAGCCATGCGGATTATCGGTTCGCTCTTGTAGTTAAGAGCTCTCGCAGCAGCATTGGATTTAACTCCATATCTGTTTGCGTATTCTCGGTTGAGAAGAAGTTCATTTAACTTTCCTTCTTTAATGAGATACCGTGGGCGTGCTTTAACGCATTCGTCGTCAAAAAGATAAAAACCTGAATTACCCGGGATCGTAGGGTCGTCTATGATCGAAACCACTTCGTTTCCCATCTTAATTTCACCGAGTTTTCCATTGTTTAATAAATCAAGGTAAAAGGATTCGCCTGCTTGAGCTCCTTCTCGGCCAAGGATTCGATCTGCTTCGCTTGGGTGACCAACATTTTCGTGTGCCATTATTCCGGAAACTTCACCACTGACTACTACATCTACTTTACGAAGGTCCATTTTGATAGCGTTTCTTGCTGTTTTTACTAAAGCAACATTATCCTTGAATATTATGTCTGCGATATTTTTTTCTTCAATCCACTCCCATCCTCCCGTTCCTCCTCTTCCTTGCATTCTTTGCTCCGATTCTCGCTTACTTTTAGCGGTGTTGAAAGTGTGGACCGTAATGATAGAATTTTCTGATTCAACTTTAGCTTTTTCACTGTTGACTATATATTTATGATCTGAATATAAGTCTAACAGCAAAGTTCTAGTCGGTAATTTGAGGCGAAATTCTTTGTTAAGTTTTTTATCTAAATCGATCATGAATTTTTGCTTTTCTTCCACCGAGACATCTTCAAATTTACGTTTTACCGGAGTTTTCCATGTGGTTTGAACTGTTTTTTCCTCTGAAAAGGTGATTGGTGTTTTTCTTTTGCTTGCTTTTGCTAATTTTATAGCTTCTTGAATTGCGTTTCCAATAGCCTTTTTATTTAATTTTGCAGTAGAGCAAAACCCCATTCCTCCATCGACAAGAACTCTAATCGCTATCCCAGTTGATGTCATATTCCCCGCGGCGAGTATAACACCATTTCTGGATGTATAGCTCTCATCTCTCGATTCAACGAGTCGTGCTTCAACATAATTAGCCCCTTTAGAGGCCCCTTTGTCTATAGCAAAATCTGCTAAATCTTTTCCATTTTCCATTGTCATTTTCCATTTAACTCATTTTCTACATGATCATAAAATAGTGCTTTTTATAATAATCATCTAAAATCTTTAATAAAAATATTTTTTTGCCATTATTTTATAAATGTTAAGTTAGAAATAATTTAAATTAAAAAATAGGAATAATTAAGATTAAAAGAAGAACGAAATAATTTTTTTTTTCAGGTTGATAAATTGCCGAGTCCAAAAAAACAAAAAAACAACAAAAAAAAAGCCAAAGAACGGCATGCAAAAGTCTATTTTCTCTTTTACTGGCGCATCCGAACAAAAAAAAGCGAAGCCTGAAGAAAAGGCTGCTGAAAAACGCTTACAAAAAGAAATTCAAGAAAGACCACGAGAAAAAGTCGAATTTAAAAAGCCTAAAAAAGAATTAGAAAAAAAACCTAAACCTAAAGGAGTCGAAACAAAAGCCATAAAGATCCCGAAAGAGTTGTTTTTTAAAGAAAACGATGCTCCATTCGGTTTAAAAGAGGGAAATATAGAATTAGAAAATGTTAGGCGCGAATCTGCCAGTTCTAAATACGTGAGATTTTTGCTTAACAAGGGAGAAATCGTTCAAGATTTGAAAAGAGGGCTTTTACTTGATGTAGATTACGATGGCGGGCAAAATAAAGCTTATTGTAAATTTTACGATTTAGATGCTGAAGATATTAAGATTTGGATCGATACCACAGGGCACGAACCCTATTGTTTAAGTAAAGAGTCTAAAGTAGAGTTAGAAAATAATATCGAGCTAACTAATTACGAAGGTTTTGTAAGAATTGAAGAAATAAAACGCTTTGACCTTTTACGCGACAAGGAAATCTCTTTAACTAAAATTTACGGAAAAACTCCGATAGATATTGGTGGTTCGGGAACAAACATTAAAAATATTTTGGAGGGTAAAGTTTGGGAAGCTGATCTTAGATATCATTTAAATTATATTTACGATACAGGCTTAATCCCTGGGTTGAATTATAGTATTAAAGACGGTAAAATCAAAAAAATAGATTTTGAAGAAGATAAAGGAGAATCGGAAAAAATTATTAACGAGCTTAAGGGGTTATTTAAACAAGAAAATAAGGAGATACAAGAATTCGCTGAACAAAATTTAGATATTTTTCTCACACCTATTACCGATGTTAAACGAATGGCACTGGACATTGAAATTAAAATGGGTCCAAACGATTATAAAATTCCAGATCCCAACACGGCTAAACAAGAAATCATAAGCGTATCTTTTGTGGCTACAGATGGATTAAAATTAGTTTATGTGTTAGAAAGAGAGAATTTCAATTATGGAGAACCTCACGAAAAATTTCCTATCGATGCTAAAATAATCTTTTTTAAAACCGAGAAATCTTTATTAATTGAAACATTTCGGCTCATGTGGGAATATCCCGTGGTTATTACTTTTAACGGAGATAATTTTGATCTTAATTACTTATTTCATCGAGCAAATATACTAAAAATAGATCGAGATCTAAATCCAATACAAGTTAAACGTGGTTTCGGTTTCATGTCAAAGGCAGAATGTAATTTAAGAAAGGGAATTCATATTGATATTTTTAATTTTTTCTTCAATCGTAGCATTTCGGGATATGCTTTTGGGGGTGCTTACGAAAGAAATTCGCTAGATGCTATTAGTTCTGCTTTATTAGGCGAGGGAAAATACCAACACGAAGAAGAAATACACGATATGGAATATAATATTCTGGCGTGGTATAATCTTAAAGATTCTCTTCTGACATTAGAATTAACTAAATTTAATAATTCTCTAGTATGGAACTTAATTGTTCTATTATGTAGAATAACAAAAATGCCAATTCACGATATGATTAGGCACCAAATTTCTGCGTGGATAAAGAACATTTTCTATTTTGAACACCGGCAACAAAATTATCTAATACCTCATCGTTCTGAAATATCCGAACGGAAAAAAGGAGGTTTCTCAAGTTCGATTATCGAAGGTAAAGGTTTTAAGGGGGCTTATGTAATTACGCCTGTCCCTGGTATTCATTTCGATGTTGTGGTAATGGATTTTTCGAGCCTATACCCTTCAATTATTAAAGAATATAATCTCTCTTACGAAACCATTCTTTGCCCTCACGACGATTGTAAGGATAATTTTACGAGGGGGATACCATATCACGTGTGTACGCATAAAATGGGAATATTTTCTTATATTGTTGGCTTTTTTCGAGATATAAGGGTCAATTATTTCAAACCAAAATCAGGAGATAAAAATTTATCGTCTGAAAAGCGTAGTTATTATAATACTATACAGCAAGCTCTAAAAGTATTTATTAACGCTTCATACGGCGTATTTGGTTCTAAAAATTTCCCATTGTTTTGTTTGCCGGTAGCAGAAAGCATTACTGGAATTGGACAATATTCTATCAAGGCTACGATTAAAAAATCAGAAGAACTTGGTGTTAAGGTATTATACGGAGATACTGACAGTATCTTCTTATTAAATCCATCAAAAGATCAAATGAATGAGATTTCAAAGTGGTGTAAAGAGGAGCTTGATCTTGATTTGGAAGAGGAAAAAACCTATCAATTTTTAGCCCTTTCTAAAAGGAAAAAGAATTATATTGGCATCCATAAAGATACAAAATATATAGACATGAAAGGATTGGTCGCTAAAAAGAGAAATACACCCGAGTTTATTAAAAAAATCTTTAGTGAATTGATTGATATTTTAAAAGAAATTTCAAATAACGATGATTTTTTAAAAGCTAAAAATAAAATAATCCTAATTCTTAGAGCTAATTTAAAGAAAATTGGAAAACCTAACACATTTACTTTAGAAGATTACGCAATTAATATTGGACTACAAAAAAAGCTTAAAGATTATGTGAAAGTTGTACCACAACATGTAAAAGCAGCAATAGAACTGAGAAAAGCGACGGGAAAAGAATATCAAAAAGGTGAAATTATAACATTTATAAAAAGTAAAGGTAAGGCTGGAGCAAAAGCCATTGAATTAGCTAAACTTCAAGATATTGACACTAAAAAGTATAGAGAGCTTCTTCAATCCGCTTTAGAACAAGTATTAGACGCTCTTGGAATATCATTTGAAGAAATAAAAGGCATGAGGAAAATGGACGCTTTTTTTTAGACTCATTTTAACTCAATACTCATGCAAACTTTATACTCGTGTTAATTGATTTAATATTTTCAAAAAAATAGCAAAAAATTTGAGATAGTTTTTGCTAAAGTAAAAAAATTATAAAATATTTTTAAATAAATGGATACTAAAACATCTGGTAATTCAGAATCAAAAAATTCTTCTACAAGATTAAGTCATAAAGAAAAGTTAACGAAATACAATATAAATCAAAGATATGCGTTATTTACAATATTGCTAACTATATTCATTGATGTTTTAGGTTATTCCATGTTAATGCCTCTATTGCCCACTATTGTAACGCAAACTTTTGGAGCTTCTAATTTTACTGTTGGTCTAATGATTGCTTCAAATGCTCTTGCTGCATTTATGTTTGCTCCTTTATGGGGTAAAATATCTGATAAAATTGGTAGGAAGATCCCATTAATAATCTCACAGATAGGAACGCTTGCTTCTTTCATGATATTAGGGCTCTCAGATTCGATACCTATTATTTTTTTATCAAGGATTTTTGATGGTATCATGTCTGGCCAGATGCCAATCATAAGAGCTTATATTTTAGATATTACTGACGAAAAAACACGTTCTGCTGAAATGGGAAAATTTACTGCAGGAATGTCATTTGGAATGATTTTCGGTCCTTCAATCGGCGGTCTCTTGGGAGTAATTAATTGGCGTTTACCTGCTTTTATAGCTTCAATTCTTGCAGCGATTTCAGTAATTTTTGTGCTCAAATTTCTCGTTGAAAGCATGCCTCACGAACGTCGCCTTGCATTAAAACTGCAAAAAAGACAAAATATTGAAGAAAACAATGGAGTAAAGGAACCTGTTTTTACTAAAGTTGTCACGTTTCGCTTATTTCAATTATTTATTATCTCTATAGCATTTACCATGATTTTTTCAACCTTTGCCCTGGTAATGAATTTAAGGTACAATTTTGATGTTGGAATGATTGGAATGTTTGCTACATTTGCGGGAATAATAATGATGATAATTGGAGGCTTTTTAATGAAAGTTCTAATAAAAAACTTTGGAGAAAAAAAAATGCTATTATTTTCCATAGGATTAGGGATATTTACATTCATTAGTTATCCATTTTTATATGAAGCTTGGCTATTATTTATTTACATCATCCCGTTTATTTTTATGAATATTTTCATCCGATCAATAATACAGACGAATTTATCCAAATCTGTTAACGAAGATAAACAAGGAATCGTTAGCGGGTGGGCTACAAACATGTTTAGTATAGGACAGATTATTGCGCCATTATTGGGCTATTGGTATTTGGATATTGGGGAGATAATGATTGTTGGATTGGCTATTGATGCTTATTTTCTTATTGGGATTACTTGTACTTTCTTTTCACTCATTCTTCTAATTTTAGTCTTAATAGATATAAAAAAAAATAAAAATTTTTTATGGTCAAATGAGAAATTAATATTAAAATAAATTATCTCATGAGAGACAAAGATGAGTAAAGAAATTACAGAACCTTCGGATTTATTTGATGAAAATGGCATGCTCGTGCAAGATGGATGGATTCGAAAACCTATAATACGCTATAATCGAGAAAAGGTTATTGCTGGATGGTCAAGGCTTAAAGAATGGGATAACTATCAAATACTCCATCCAGATCATACCTTTGGGGTGACAGTCGCCGATGTTGGATACATGGGTCTTGTAAGTTTTGAGCTTCTAGATTTCAAGAAAAAAGAGGTCAATAAAGGTGGATTAACTCGTTTTTTTACTAAAGGCAAGTTTAATTTACCTTTAAGCTCCGAAAATGGAGATATTGAATTTCATGAAGAAAATTTTGACCTTAGTATTAAACGGCTCCCTGATAAGCGAATAATTTCTTTTGATTATCCAACATTCGCAGAGAAGGGAATGAAAGGTACAATAACACTATATCAAGATCCTTCAAAAGATTCTATAGTAAAAGTGAACCGTTATAAAAAGAAAAAGCAATTCTATTACTCTGACAAGGTAATGTGGATGCCTGCTGAAGGATCAATACTTCTAGGGGATACTAACTATGAATTTGCGCCTCAAGATTGTTATGGTCGCCTCGACTGGGGTCGAGGAGTGTGGCCATATAAGATCAATTGGTACTGGGGCGGAGCTTCGGGAAAAACGAAGGAGGGGCACGATATCTGGTTTAGCCACGGACATTCTTACGAGGATCCTACACTTCACGACAAGAACATGGTTGGATACGATGGACGAGGGTATAAGCTCGGGCCAATCAAGTTTCACGTTCCAAAAGTTCCCATGGACCCATGGAAATTTACGAGCGAAGATGATAGGTTTGAAATGACCTTAACTCCTATACTTTATAATCCTTCTAAAATGAACTTCGTGATTTTTAATTCAAAATCTACGATAGTATATGGGCATTATTCTGGCCATATAATTTTAGACGATGACACTAAGGTTCACATCAAAAATCTTTTAGGACACGCAGAAGCCATTCGTTGGCGATGGTAAAATCCTTGAGGTTCAATCGTCGTGCGCTGAATTTTAAAATATTTTTAAAATTTAGACTTTTTGATTAAATATAATGATTTATCATAAAAAGCAATATAAAACACCCATGATAAGAGCACACAATATTGGATTTAATATATTATCATCTATTCTTAGATTTAACAAATCAATAATTGAAAACATCGTTGCCCCACCTAAAGCTATTAAAATAATTTTCGAAGTTGTCAAAATTGGCTCAAATAGCCACAAAGCGACCAAGCTAACTACTAAAGAAGCCCAAAATCCCGCAATATATCCAACGATCGTCTTGTTTGAGGATTTTGGAAAAAAGCGCTTTCCAAACCTTAATCCAAAAACAGATGCCGCACCATCACCTATAGTCGCAATTAAAGCTGCTGAAATAAACACTCCAAAAGGAAAGAACAAAACTGGCACGAAAGATAAAACTAAAGCAGCAGGTTTGATAAAATTAAAAATTTCTGTTCCTTTCATTGCCTTACCCAATAAATTCAATACATTATCTGGCAATAAATGATAAAAATTTCTTTTTTCAAATATATAGGACAACCGAAAAAAATCTAAAGCCGCAAATACTAATAAGCCCGAATAACCCGCAGTTATAATTAAAAACTTGCCAAAATCCTCTCCATTAATTCCCCATATTTCGTTTTGATTTAAAATACCGTCCCAAATATAGACCGCAAAAACCCACAACAATAAAATTACTCCTGCAGGAAATAAATGTAAAGCTTTTCTATGTAAATCCGTTTTTATCGCACGAGTTTCCTTTTGTTCGTTATTTATATCAAATTTTTTAAGAAAAACCCCAATCCCTCGTATCGTTTTAATATCAGGATTTTTTTTTATTATAAATTCATGTTGATAATATATCATTAAAAAGATAATAATTGGCGTTACCACGCATATAAAAAACATTGATAAAGCTTGAAAAGAAATAACGCTTGCGTTATCAGTCGAAATAAAGAATGGATACATTAACCCCGCAATAATCCATAAAAAAAATACTATAAAAGAATTATGAAATTCATGTTGCTCCGGAAATTTTTTATTTAACTTAAACGCGTAAAATAATTGAAAAAAACCAGTCAAAATAAAAATAATCGATACAGGTATAGTAATTATATTATAAGCCATGATATTCAAAAAAAAACTTTATTTCAAAAATACCTTTTGAAAATAGTGATAATTTTTAAAATAACTAACTAAAATAATAAATAAAAAAAAGATAATAAAACAAAAATTATAGACCAAACATGAGGATGTTCTCTATAACATCTTGTACTTTATTTAGATTATCCTTTCCAAGAGCCTTATCAACTTTAACTTTTACATCCAAGATAGTACCAAGAGCGTTTACTAATGTATTTTGAAAGGCACTATTAAACTGAGATTTTTCAAGATTTTTTTGCTTGAAATATTCTACTCTCCCGAGCATGGCGTCTTGATATTCCTTACCGGTGGATGTTTTCAAATCTGTTAATATTCTAAATTTTGCATCAGAACTGGATTTTTCTTCAGACATTAATTAATCACCAATTTTTTATTTCTCCTTTTTTATTCCACCATTTTGAGCGACTTCTTGTTGTATCTCTTCAATGCTCTGCCCCGTAGATGTGTTAAACTCGTTTTTAACTTTTAATGTTACTGCCTTGGCAATTTGTTTTTCAATACCTGCCCTATGAAGCGTGTTATGCGTGCAAAACGGTATTTCTTTTACCGTACCATCGGGCATTGCCACTCCAAAATGAACGATACATCTTTTTACCCTATCAAGATCCATGTTATAGGCGTCTTGAAAATGCATAGAACTTATTAAAAGAGTACCGTGCGTAAACGAACTTATACTCTCCCAATCGCCGTTCATTAACAGTCTACTAAACATTTCCATGAGTTTTCCGGGCTTTTTCGTGTATTGCAACATTCCTAAAAGAAATCGCGCCCGCAATTGATTCTTGTCGAGAAAATCTAATCCTTTATCTAAGGTTTTCCCAAAATCGCCTAATATATTCTCAAAAAACTTAATTGGCTGCTTTTCCTTATGCTTGATTTTATCCCAGAATCGATTGGCAAAATCTATAATTCTAATTGGGTCAAAATAATCTGTAATTGGGACCATCTCGTTTGTTGATGGATCTATTACGAGATAAGTAACGAAGCCGCAATCAGGGTGGCAGGTAAACTCCACAGGATCCACATCCGCCAAGTACGCAATAATTCTTCCAAATTCAACTATTGATGATAATGGATACCAAGCATTTTCCATGCTGATTTTACCTCCTGTCTGCTTTTCAATTTCCTTAATAACATCCGCATTAGTTATTCTTAAATCGTGCATTTCTTCAGCAGAAATTCGACCACATAAAGAAACGGGCTGGAATGTGATACCTCTTACAACATCAATGTTATCAATTGCGAATTGAATTATGTTTCCTACCTCTTTATCAGTTATACCATTCACGATCGTAGCTACTAAATTAATTGAAGATAAATCGGCTTTTCGGCAATTCTCAATGACGCGCATTTTATAAGACATTAAATTCTTGATTCCGCGGACTTTTTCGTAAGTTTCATCGTTTATTCCGTCAAATTGCAAATACAAGGTATCTAAACCCATTTCATAACATTTTTTAGTAAATTCTAATCCTCCGTTTTTCTTCTGAAATCCATAACCGTTTGTTGCGGCAATAACTTCTTTAAAACCACGATCTTTTGCCATTTTACAAATCTCAGGAAAATCTTTTCTTACCGTGGGTTCTCCACCGGAAAACATTATAGCTACTGCGGGAATCGGCTTATTTCTGAAATGCGCCATTATCCTATCAATCTCTTCGAGCGATGGCTCGACCCAATAGCCGGCCTTTTCTACGTTAGCAAAACAGAAGTTACAGTTCATATTACATCGGTTCGTTAAGTCTATTAACGCTAAAGAACATGTGGATACATGTTCCTGACATAAACCGCAATTGTATGGACAACCTCGAGGGTCTTCACCAGCACAATCTGGGGGATTTGATTCACCATTCTTCAGAAATTGCCAAACCACCTTGCCGTTTTCGTCCTTTTTACCGTAATGAGTCCATTTATAATATTTTGCAGAAGAACTGATTTTATCCCTGAAATGACCGTGTTCCGGACACTCTTTTTCCATCCAGATCTCGCCGTTTTCTTCGGTGATTTCTGCGGGAATTCTCTGTAAACATTCAGGACAAATGCTAAAAGTTTTTTTAAAATACTTTGTTTTTAAATATTCGGTTTCATTAAGATGATACATGTTATTTTTACTCCTTTTTTAGTATTTAATAATTTAAAAAAGGTTGTTCTATATTCAAAATTAAACTTTTTTTACTTAAAAAGATATTAATATAAATCATAATATTATAAAAATCATTTTTAATTCAGATTTATAAATTTTATTAAAAAAATAATTATAATTTTAAGTTAGCTCCTTTAAAATGTCTCTTTAAAATGAAAATATTCTTTGAAATTTCTTCTATAGGTAAATAATATAAAATACAATATTTTTTTACAAATCTGCGTTTAAAAATGAATTTCCCTGGCTTTAATCGTATTTATGAACGAAAAATCAATTTTATAATGCATTTTTATAAAAAAAAATTAAGCTTCTTTAACATGTTGTTCAATTAATCTTGTCCTAAGTTCATGTAGGGATTTGCTAATACTTACTTTATATTTTTGAGGATTTAAAAGCCGTTTTGAAGCGTCAGAAAGATGAGTTATATCTTCTTCCATGATTTTTCGTGCTTCCCGCCAATCTTTATATTTTTCAATTAATTTTCCATTTTTCATTTTTATTTTTAATAATGGTTCAATTCGAGAAGGATTAGTTATTTTATAAAATCTCAGAGGATTAAGAGGATCGTAAACAACATCGTTTTCTAATCCATCTTTTTCGAATAATTCCAAGATATCTCCTGTCATGAAATCTTCTCCGTTATAAGTCCTATATACTTGTTTCTTTGAAGGGATAGTTGTTTTCTCAACATTACTTGCTATTTTTAATTTCGGGAGATTATCAATTTCTACTAGTTTATAAACGCCACCAAGAGCGGGATCATCGTAACAAGTTGCAAGTTTGGTACCGATGCCCCATAAGTCTATAGCTCCACGATTTCGCTTTATTTCTGCGATAATATATTCGTCAATGTCGTTAGAAGCAACGATTTTTGTATAGGTCAGGCCAGCATCGTCTAACATTTCTCTAACTTTTCTGCTGAAATACGCTAAATCTCCTGAATCTATTCTAACGCCCAATAATTTTTTTCCTCTTGCTTCTAATTCTTTTCCAACTATAATTGCATTAGGCGTTCCACTTTTTAACGTATCGTATGTATCTATTAATAAAATACAGGAATCTGGATAAACATCTGCGTATGCTCTAAAAGACTCCAACTCTGATTCAAACGCCATTACCCAGGAATGAGCTTGAGTACCGCTTATGTCAATTTTAAATTTTTTTCCTGCAAGAACATTTGATGTTCCTGCGCAACCTCCGACCATTGCGGCTTCACTTGCGGTCATTGCACCATTAGGTCCTTGAGCTCTTCTTAAACCAAATTCTAAAATTGGTTGTTTTCCTGATGTTAACCACATTCGATTCGCTTTAGTTGCGCATAATGTTGGAAAATTAAAACTATTTAATAAGTAAGTTTCAATTAATTGGCATTGAATCAGGGGCCCCTCAACTTCCATCACGGGTTCATTAGGAAAAATAACTCTCCCATCATCAATAGAACGGATGGTTAATTTACATTTCCAATGAGTTAAATAATCAAAGAATTCGTCAGAAAATAAATTTCTTGCTTGAAGATAATTCATATATTCTTCAGAAAATTTCATTTCATTAATATATTTGATTGTTTTACTGAGTCCATAACAAATGGCGTAAACCCCCTTAAAGGGAGCCTTTCTGAAGAATAAATCGAAGACTGCTATCTTATCAGCAATTCCTTTCATCAAGTATCCGTTAGCCATTGTTAATTGATAAAAATCTGTATTCATGATATTCATTAAGATAAATAATTCGCTTTAAAAATTATAATTTATTTAATTTTGACACGCGTTTTAACACATATCCCCAGAAATTATCTTTGGATAATCCACCACTGCAAGTTATCTTATCCCCCACGTTTAATTTAACTTTTTCAAACGCATTATCGCTCACTCTTAACTTTAAATCGTCAATTGTTAAAATATCTTCTTCCCGATAATCGCTTTTTTTCTTTATCTGGGGACCATATTTGACTTTTTTTAACGAAGCCATGAAAAAAGTAGTGATATGTTCTTGGAATTCTGCTTGTTTTTCAAGTATCTTAGTGATTTCACCATTATAGATGGTGATTCTTTTATTAAGATGCATGTTTAACTGAAAATTATCAGAACTCTCATCTATTAAACTTACTACTTGTTCTTTACTTATATCTCCGGTAGTAGGTTTAGAAAGTTTAATCGATTTTATTTTATTTTCAAAATCTTTGGGTAAAACCGTTAAAGTCCAATTATCAAGGTTAAACCATTCTTGTTTTAACGATAAAATAAATCCCACCCAAAAGTGAGAACATAATCCTCCATTTGATCCGATTCGGCAATCACAATCACGCTCCGGATCTTCGATATTTTCAGAAGTAATGGATAAGAACGAAGTAATTTCCCAATTAAAACCTTTAAAAAGAATTTCAACCTCGTGCGTATCAGGATTTACAATTTTAATGCTACTAATGGATTCTCTATCGTTTACATTTATTTTATTAATAGCAATTTCAATTCCTTTAGAAATGATCTCTAATTCTTTCTGTTTTATAAATTTTTCAAGCTCTTCTTCAGCTAACGAATCTAATATAAATTCGATTAATTCCCCTCTCTTTAACTTTGATAACACTTTCATTTCAAAATCTCGACAAATTTGTTTTAAATCGTTTACATTTAAAAATTGTAATAAATAATTCAAATAAGTCTTATTATCAATCTTTCTTTTCATTATTCTTTCATGTCCGTGCATGAAGATAAAAAATACAATAT
>JAUWRB010000117.1 GCA_030610785.1 Promethearchaeota archaeon
TTACTTGGAAACAAAAAACTATTAACAAAATTAGCTAATAAATTATCTAAAGTTTGCCTTAAATACCCCTGACGCGTCCCATCGCATCAATGTTTTCATGCAAACCCCTAGTAATAGTCCACACTGTCCGATTGATAATAATGCTGCTGATATCATAATTTTGCAGAGACTAACTTAGTATTTAAGCAAAATGGAGTGGCAATTTTCTAAAAATGTCTATATTTGTCCTCATTTTTCATAAGATGTGGTTACGGTATATCTTGCAGCTATGATTGCATTTGGTGCTGCAGGAGTAATTATAGATATCTTCGGGTATTTCGTGTTTTTCTACTTTCTAGGGGGATAGTAACTCTCACTGGTTTGATTGCTACATTTTTAATTGAATCTACTCCAATAAAAAAAGATGAAATTAAATCTGAAAAGTCATTACTCAAAGAATTTGCTGATCTCATGAATCCTACAATTCTAAAAGAAAATCGCACTCTTTTCTTGCTGTTTCTGTACATGGCTTTAGCGGGTATAGGAATGCAAGTTTACATGCCTTACCTCTTCATATTCATGGAACATTACGTTGGTTTCTCAAAAACGGAACTAGGTCTTTTTATGGCGCTTTTCTTGCTTCTCACGATAGTCGTATTGGTTTTTGTGGGTATTTTTAGTCATCGATTTAACCGCAAAACTTTAGTCGTAATTGGCACGATCTTGGGGGCAATAGGAACGATTATATTAGGGTTTACATCATTTCTAATTGAAGGAAATAGTTCTCTAGCAGTAGTGATATTCCTCCTTTATTTTGTATCAACGATACCAGCGCTAATATCTTCGGTGGCGCATGGAGGGTGGCTTTTTGATAAATATCCTGAAGGAGATGTCGGAAAATTTCAAGGCATTCGTATGATTTTCATGGTTCTATTACCCATGGTTATAGGAGCTCCGATTGGAGCGGCTATCATAAGCACATTTGGAATCCCTATAGCTGATGGATACATTCCAACACCTGAGATATTCATTTTTGGAAGGTTAATTTCGATATTTTCGGTGATTCCGATATTATTTATTAGTAAATCCGAAGGACATATAAAACTTGATTAATTTCAGTGATTTATCAACATTTTAAAATATTTAAATGGGAAAAATCATAAATTCAACAGAAAAAAAAGAGATTCCAAGACCAGAATATCCCAGACCGCAATTTTTTAGGAAAGATTGGATAAATCTTAACGGAAATTGGGATTTTGCCTTTGATGATTCAGACACGGGCTTGAAAGAAAGATGGTACAAAAAGAAACAAAAAGGTAAATCAATAATATTTGCTACAGCGTAATAATATTTCTAATTCCTAATTAAAAGGATTATTATAAATTTAGGTTAGGAAGAATTATCGTTTCCGTCATTTTTTATTTCCTTTAATAACACGTCCATTTTCTCTTTTTCGAGATCTTGAGAGTCTTTTTCAGCGGGAAATTGAAAAGCTTCGTATATTGATTCAATATTACCAGTTTTACTGAATCTCTCTTCGTAGATTACAGGTATCATCAATTCTAGTGGCGTGATTTCGTCTTGTTCGCGAATAAACAACTCTATTCCTTGTATTTTTCGTTCCTTTACGATTAAACGAGTAGAATAATTACGATCGTCAAAAAAAGTAAAGCCGCTATTTAATCTCCCCATTTTTACGGGTTTCATTATTATTTTATCTTCTTTAACAAAAGCGTCCGTTTCTTCCACTTCTGCGTAGATATTTCCTCCGATAATTATGAATTTTCGTTTAAATGTTTCAGGGTGCGGAATTTCGTAAATATTTTCAAATACTTTATTTACTCTCACATTTGATGTGATAATAATATTCTTTTTATTTTTTTTTTTTAATGAAGGTTTAAAAAAATCTTCTCTTTTAACCTGCTTGGCGATACCTCCCCCAATTGCTTTATTCATTATTTCTTCGTAAAATTTACTATTATTAGCGTAAGAATTTAAAGAAGATATTCTATAAAAAAGTTTTAATTGTTTTTTCAACATTTCGGCTAATATCCCGCCATATATTTGTAGTTTAAAAGGACTCTTTGTCCCATTATATGTCAACACTAATTTCCTATCGTGCTCTACTAACAAGAAGACTTTATCGCTATTATTTTCGTTAATTAGTTCTTTAGCAGAATTAACGCTAAAAATTTCTTTATTCGACATGTAAGGAAATTCATTTAAGGAAATGACTTCAAAAATTTGCATGTAAATATTAGCCTAACTTTTTTTGTTTAATTTTAATAGGTATTGATTAAATATATGATTGAATTAAAAATATAATTTTTTCTCATTCAAAAAATATAGCATTTAATCTAGGTATTTTTCTTTAAAAAAATTTTTATCTTTTTGTTTAAGTCAAACCAAAAAAAAACCAATTTCATTCGGAATCAATAAAATATTTAAATTTTCAGATATTTTTTATATCATTATTACACTTGTAAGTTGGAATAATGTTTATCATGTCTTCTGAAAAAAGAGTTTATAAGCTTAACATATCTGGAGGCCCCTCAGGATCGGGAAAAGGGTTGTCAAAATTAATTGAAATAGACGAAAAAAAGTTCCGATTTGACGGAATGAAAATTGGAGAGACAATTAAAGGCGGAATTATAGGATTTCCTAACTACGAATTTATAATTTCTGGAGGTTCTGATTCAAGTGGCTTCCCCATGAGAAAAGACATTCACGGACCCGTAAAAAAGAGGATCTTATTTTCTAAACGAGGTATTGGATATAAACCTCAAAGAAAAGGCGAAAAAAAGCGAAAAATGGTGCGCGGTAATGAAATTACTTCGGATATGACTTTAATAAATCTTAAAGTAATTAAATACGGGGAAGCAGCGCTATTTAAGAAAAAAGAAAGTTAATATTTACGAGATAAATAAAACGAACTTTAAAGTTGATATTAAATGGTAAAACAAAAAAAATGCTCTTTTTGTCGATACGACATCCCGATTGGAAGGGGGTTCCTGTTTGTTAAAAAAGACGGTACTATCTTGAATTTCTGTACTAATAGATGTAAAAAAGCAATGTTAAATTACAAGAAAAATCCAAGAAAAACTCGTTGGACGGCGGTCTACGGCAAACAATAAAAATAAGGAATATATAACAGGATAACAAACACGTAATTATTTTCTAAGTTATTAAAATTAATCATTACTTAATCAAAAAAATAGAGAATTTCTTATTCGTGCTCATTGCAGTCGAGGAAACTTAAGAAGGTCGTCAATAAGATCAACATGAGAAACTATCATTCGCTTACAACAAAAACGCCTGATTCCTAATTGTTCAAATGCGTCTTCTGAGTTTTCACCCTTTTCAATTAACTCTAAATAAGGTTTATAAACATGAGCAATTAATTTGCCGCAACTAAAACATCTTATAGGAATAATCATGATAGCTCACTTTTCGGTAAATTTATTTATTTTTTTGCTATTATTACGATTTATATAATAATAAAGAAATCACTTATAATATTTCAAACGTGCCATGTTAAAAAAATTTTTAGATTTTCTGTTTATTTAATTATCCCTATAAAGCTTAATACACAAATTTTATTTAATATCTATTATTACTTTTCTCATTAAAAATCAATGATTTATGATAATATATCTTTAAAATATATTGGAATGAGAAGTTAAATGTCGTATATTAAGTTTAAAGTTCCGGATAAATTAAAAACTCAAATAAAAAGTGCGTTAAATACCATAGCAGAAACCCGAGACGGTAAAATAAGAAAAGGAATGAACGAAGTTACAAAATCAATTGAAAGAAAAAATGCCAAAATAATTATAATGGCCGAAGATGTTTCTCCTCCGGAGATCCTATTTCATGTGCCACTTCTATGCGAAGAAAATGACATCCCTTATGGTTATGTTTCTACCAAGAAAGAACTTGGAAACGCAGTGCGAATAAATATTGGTTCTTCGGCGGTTTCTATAGAAGAAGTAGGAGCCAGAAACGATAATGTTCTAGATAACATAATTAGACAGCTTGAAGAGTTAAAGAAATAATCGGGTGAAAAATTGACATGGTCAAACTTGAAACGTCAAAAAGAGCTCATATCAATGATCAATCCATTCCAGCTAAAGTAATTCAAATCATTGGACGCACGGGGCTTACAGGTGAAATAACTCAGATAAAGGTTCGGATTCTTGAGGGACGCGATAAAAATCGAATATTAACGAGGAATGTGAAGGGCCCCGTAAGACTCGATGATATTGTTATATTACGAGAAGTGGAGCGAGAAGCTCGTAAGCTACGGAAGCGTAGATAAAAAAAACTTTTTTTTAATTTTTTAATCAAAAAATCCTAATATATTTAAATTCTTATTATATTCTTTTTGTAAGAATTCTCGAAGTGCAGTTCGTATAGCTTCAGATCTATTTGCTATTAATTTCATTTCGATTAATTTTTGAATATTTTTTTCGTAAATGTACGGGATATTTATTGTAATATTTTTCATTAGAGATCTATTCTTCTCCTTCTCATTCTTTTTCATATAATTAACTCTAATTTATTTAATTTTTCAAAATATTTTCTATAAAGATACCTAAAAATTGCTATAACAGCAAAATGAACCCTTTCTCTGAATCTATTCACTAGTTTCGGATATATAATAAATTAAGTTAAATTTATTTATAAGTTTAACCCATATATAAAGCCTATCCAAATCAGATGATTGTATTTTTATTTGAAATAATTTTGATTGATTTATAATATTACTAAAAAATATTTTGATCGATATATATTTCAACTGAAAAAAAATTAATTTTAAGAAAATTCATAACCTATCTTCCTTTTTTACATATCTACCACGTGTTTCAATTACAGTGATATTCTTAATAATCTTATTGCATTCAATTAATTCAGAATTGTCGTGTTCTTCTCTATATCCTTCAAGAAAAGCGTTAAAGCACGATTTGAAATCTTTTCCGTGAGAGGAAATCAATACTCTCTTAAAAAGATGAAGATCAACGCTTTTATCTTCGATAGAATCAGAGTAATCGTGTAGTCCAAAATCGATAAGAAAGATTTTTTCATTTGGCGTTATAATAATATTACTCGTAGTAATATCCCCATGAATTTGTCCATTTTTATGTAAAATAGCAATATATTTACCAATCGTCTTAAAATATTTCCTTTTTTTTTTAATATCTAATTTAAACATCAGATCCTTTAGTTTTTCGCCTTTAATGTATTTCATGACGATCATCGAATTTTTAGCGTCTATTTCGTATACTTGAGGGACATTTATTCTAAAATTTTTTATTTTTATTAACGCCCGAGCTTCCTTCAAAGTTCTTGCAGTTCTAATATCCTTATCTAATTTTTCAGAGCGATATTTTTTAGGCACTCGATGTTTAAAAATCACTTCTTTTCCAAACCAGAGACCACGATAAAGACTTGCTTCAGCACCTTTTTGGACAAGTTTTTCCTTGATTATTTCATGACTCATTTAACCTATGACCTCCATGGAATTGTGATTTTATCCATTCTTTCTTTAGGTTTTATAATTGTTTCAGAGATGTCGTGCCCTCCCTCGACCTTATATCTTAATATTCCTGTCCATCCAATCATTACCCCATTATCTCCTGCGAATTTTAATGGCACGACTTCAAATCTTGCGTCGTGTTCATTACAAATATATTCGATCATTTCTTGTAATCTTTTATTAGCAGCAACTCCTCCAGTTAATAAAACTTCTTTCTTTTCTGTGTGAGCTAACGCTCTTTCAGTAACCTCTGTTAACATTGCAAAAGCTGTTTCTTGTAGCGAGTTTACAACATCGTTTAAATCATATGTTTTCTCGTATTGATTAGATTCAACCAGTCTTTTTGCCGCTGTATACAGTCCTGAAAAGGACAAATCCATTCCTTTTACCACATAAGGTAACGAAATATAATTATTAGATTCTCGAGCTAATTGTTCAATTTTGGGTCCTCCTGGATGAGATAAACCTAAATCTCGAGCAAAAGAATCTAGCATGTTTCCGATTGGTAAATCCAGTGTTTCACCAAAAATTTGGTATCTGCCGGATTCATATGCACTCACGATTGTATTACCGCCTGAAACATACAGAGTAAGCGGGTCTTCAATATTACACATTAATCTTCCTATTTCAACATGAGCGATACAATGATTCACACCTACGATGGGAATTTTTAATAGTTGACTGAGCATCCGTGCAACAATCGCTCCTATTTTTAATGAAGGACCTAACCCCGGACTTTGACTAAATGCGATTAAATTTATATCTTTAATAGAACAATTTGCTTCTGATAAGGCCTTTTTTATTGTATCCATAAAATTGTCTAGATGTTGTTCTTTGATCAAAACGGGGTGAAGTCCTCCTTTTATGGGAATGTATATATCGTTCATTACGCCGTATACATTTCCATCAAAGTCTACTATACCAACTCCAAAAGTATGAGCCGTAGATTCGATCCCTAGGCATAATTTTTTATCTAATTTCATTTATTCCGCCAATGGGTATTATACGCGAACTTTTTTTAAAAAAAAATAAGAATTTTTAAGAGATAACTTGAACATTTATTTAGAACCTAGGTGGATTTTGTTCGCCTTCGTGGAGTTCTTCGACTAGTTCTGCCTTTAACTTCAGCTTTTTTACCTCTTCTTTTAAATACAGTATAACCGCATTTACCACAGGACCAGCGATCGTAATGGTCGGCAAGAAAATAACTTTGACCACATTTAGGACAGGACCTATGAGTTTTAATTAATTTTTCTCCCTCAAGTTTATAAAATTTTGACGCGTCTTTCATCATGTTTTCAATCCCATATTATGAATGATCATTACTCGTATTTAAAAAGATGTTTATAAGGTTCTTTTTTCTTTTTGAGTTTATAGATTTCCGCTCTCGTTTCTTTGGTTAAATTTCGAACTTTAATATGAAAAGGTTCAAAAAATTTAAGGTCTTTTGCGTTCCCATATATATTTGCCTTGCCGATAGCATCAGCTCCACCAAAATGAGTTTGGATATTACTTATAATTGTGAAATTCTCGTTTGAACTCTTTATTGCGGCAATTTTTTTTTTAACTTCTAATCGATTAGGAGTACTCGCTCCAAAATGATCGATTTTGAATTTTACTTCCAACCTATCAATTAAAGGGTTTTTTTTTTCTTCTAAAATTTCGATATTAAACGACATTTTGAACCTTTCAACTTTATTTACTTACTAACGGAATTTATTAGTTAATTTAAAGATATGTTTATAGTAATAAAAAATAAAATAATAGATAAAAAATAAAATTTTTGTTTTTTTAATAGATCAATCATGTTGTCCAAGTATTTACAACTTGCAAAAAAAATAATTGTGTTAGACTTAATTTTATCCTTTTTTATAGTAATGAGTTATTTCTGGCTAAAAAATGTCTTAATAGGAGTATTTTTTATCTTTTTTATTGCGTGTGCATTCTCTTGGTTAACAAGTTTAATAATTTCAATCGTTCTTTATTGGTATTCAAAAAAAGAACTCTCAAAAAAAGAAAATACACGATAAAAAAATTTCTAAAATTTTTCCATGATGTTAATGTACTCTTTTACTTTATTTTGAATGGTAGCGTTAACTTCTACAATTACAATACCTTCAGGAATTTCTAATTTTGAATCAGTAATAGGTGGTTGCCCATAAAAAACAATATTCTTAACACCTTCCTCTATTGGAAGTTCTAATATGAGCGGAAGGACTAATAAGTCTTCTTCTCCCTCCGTTATCTTGAATAATGTTCTTTTCTTAGATTTAACGATAGTTCTTAAAAGGACCCAACACTCTTTCTGAATAGTGCCCTTAGGATTTTGAAATTCAATAATTTCTTCAAAAAAATCTTCGAAATCCATATTTATATGACCTCTTTGCGTTTTTTCGTCAATGATACACATCTTTACGAAAGAACTTAAGAATAAATTCGCTAAAAAATCTTTCGTAACAACATCCCCAACAATATAAAAATTAAAATTTTCTCCAGATTTTACATCACGCTTAAATAAATTAGTTACTACCTCGAGAGTATTCTCTCTCGTACCTGCAATCAATTTATCTAAAGGTTCGGCAAATTTATACCTTTTCTCCCAAGGAATTCTTAAATTATAATCCATTTATATCAAATTGATTAATAAAAGAACTTTTTAAAAATTAATTATTAAATTATAAATTTTTATAAATAATTAGAAGGTTAAATTTTTCTATATTACATGTACTTTAGAAATTATTATTATTTTTATTTGTTATACTCAAACTATTAATTTTATAATTCATTTTAATTATCTAACAATTCATATTAAGATGAGACTGTGAATGAAAGAAAGAGCTTGTAAAACCTGTCACTTGATAACTAAAAATGAGGCTGGTCTCTGCCCCAATTGCAAGACTCACACATTAAGCGACGATTATAACGGAGAAGTCATTATAATCAAACCAAGCGAGTCAAAAATTGCGGAATACCTTAAAATTAGAGTTCCTGGAAAATATTGTTTGAGAGTTCGCTAACTTACAATAATGATTAAATTGTTGTGAATAATAACTAATATAAGCTAATTTTCTTCTTTCTTTTTTACTTGTTTAGCTTTAATCGCATCATATTCGTTTTTAATGTCATTTTCAATCCACTCTTCCTTCCCCAAGAATTTTTGTCTCATTGTCAGACCAAGCTTCCCACTCCTACCAGTACCTAAAGAAACAGCAATTATTTTAGCTCTTACTTGGTCGTTAATTTCAAGTATTTTTCCTGTTTCTTTTCCAATAAACCGGTTCCCGACCTGTTCGTAAGAAATATAATCGTCACATATCTGAGACACGTGAACCAAACCATCTAATGGTCCTAAACGCACGAATACTCCAAAATCAACGCCTTCAACGACATGCCCCTCAACCACTTCACCGAGAGTCGGTTTAAACGCCAAAATCGTGAATTCAACCTCGTGAAACGTGTTGGCGTGTCCAGGAATTATTATACCGGGACCAACATCTAGCACATTTACAATTGCTATGATGAAACCGTAATCGCGAGTAATAATCCCCTCGTAATCATCCCTCAGAATTATTCTAGCTGAAATCGTTTTTTCTTGATCAAAAAGGAATGGAGGAATTTCAATTTTTGACGAAAGAGTTATAAGCTTGAAAATAATTAAACACCACTAAATAAATAAATTTAAGATAATCGAGAAAATATAATTTAAAATTAATATTTTGCGGTTTTCTATAATAAAAATTAGAAAAATAAGACTTTTTTCAAATTAATTTCGCTATTTTATCGCAAACTCTTCTCGCATCGAGGATTATCAGCCCAAGTTTTACATCTTTCGTCGTTGAAACGGTTAATACTGCGTTAAGACCGGCGTTAAACACCAGTAAGTAGCCATCTGAGCCCTTAACATAAATTTGCTCGAATGTCCCTTTAGACATCTCAAGCGCGGCTCGTTCCGCCAGGGACAGAAGTGCAGCCGTCATTGCAGCGATACGCGTTTCATCAACGCCATGTGGTAGTGCTGAAGCGATGGGTAACCCCTCAACTGACACAATTGCGGCAGATGTAACTTCCGGAATTGCGGCTAATAATTTTATTAGTATATCATCAAGGGTTTCAGGGTTTTCTTCCATGGATAATAATTCCAATATTGTTTATAAAATTGTTTATAATAATTTATTCTATTTATTCTATTTATTTCTTTTTATTTTACAACCCATTACTAAGAGTTATTGTTTTATAAACCTTTTTGACAAAAAGGAAAAAATAATTTATGCAAAAATTCATTTAAAATATTTTTTAATTAAATCTCCGGTTTTATGGAATA
>JAUWRB010000244.1 GCA_030610785.1 Promethearchaeota archaeon
AAATGTCATTTCCAAAAATATCAAGAACTATTAGTGAGAAAGAAGAAAATGTTAAAGTTCAATTTCTTACGGAAAGCTTGGAATTAATTTTAGATAGAGATAAATGCGTTGGTTGCGGGCCTTGCTCTCGTGTTTGCCCAAAAGACGCAATTAATAGAGGCCCTATTGGAGCGTCTATAAGGTTTCCCACCACTCAAGATTTAATCCCGGAAGTTTACGACGTTAACAAATGCGTATTTTGTGGGACATGCGTTTACATGTGCCCATTCACTGCGTTAACGCTTAAAATTAACGGAGAAGTAGTAGAGCTTGAAAAAATTAAAATCGTAGAAAAGAAAGTTGTACCTAAACTCGAATTTGAAGCTAAAAAACTAGATAGTGGAAAAATAGTTAAACAATATGTCTCCGGTAATATTAGCATCGTTGACGAGGAGTGTGCAGGTGGTTGTGCCACGTGCGCCGAAGTATGTCCCTCGGGTGCGATAACAGTACCAGAAAAATCAGATAAAGGTTGGGAATCCGTTCCAAATGTTGTAGTTGATTCAGATAAATGCATTTATTGCGGGTGTTGCGATAATGCTTGCCCTACTGGAGCTATCAAGCTTGAAATCACGGAAGTTAAAATTTCGGGAGAATATAGCGAAACTTTTTGGCCAGACCTCGTAAAAAGATTTAAAACACTAAAATGGAGTAAAAAGGAGGAGTAAAAAAATGAGTTTGGAGAATTTAATATTATTAACGGGTCGAACTATAAACCAAGGCGTTGCTTTAGAAGGTGGAAAGACTACCAAGGAAAATGTTCGAGCAGCAGGAATTTGTGCCATCGATAAAGACGATTTTAAAAAATTAGACAGCATCGTTGGAACACCTGTTAAAATTACAACAGATTTCGGTGAAGTCGTGGTATATTCAACAATTTCGGAAGAGGGACCTCATCCGGGGATAATTTTTATTCCAATGGGACCCTGGGCAAATCAATTAGTAAATCCCGATTCACAATCGTGCGGTACTCCGACATACAAAGGAATGAAAGCAAAATTAGAAATTATACAAACTGGAAAAGTATTAGACGCATTAGAATTAATAAAAACATTAAAGGAGGCTTAAAAATGGTAGAAAAGAAGATTAACACTGTATATGACGTTGTTTGTCCATTTTGTGGAACTTTATGTGATGATCTTGAAGTCGATGTTAATATTAAAGAGAATTTAGTTGTAGAAGTTAGAAATGCGTGTCAGATAGGTACGAAAAAATTTTTTTCATCTAATCCAAGTCCTCATAGATACGAAAAACCCTTGATTAAAGATAACGGGACTTTCAAAGAAGTATCTTGGGACGAAGCGATAGATATAGCAGCAGATATTTTAGCTAAATCCAAGCGTCCTTTACTTTATGGATTTGCAAGCACGGAATGCGAGGCTCAGAGTAAAGGCGTAGAATTGGCGGAAACCTTAGGGGGGATCTTAGATAATACGGCTTCAGTATGCCATGGGCCCACCTTATTGGCTGAACAAGATGTCGGCGTACCTACCTCGACATTAGGAGAATATAAAAATAGAGCCGATTTGATAATTTTTTGGGGGTCCAATCCTGTTCACGCTCATCCAAGGCATCTTGGAAGATATAGCCAGTTTGTAAGGGGTTATTTCAGAAAAGATGGGAGAAACGACAGGTTTATTATAGTTGTTGATCCAAGAAACACCCATACAGCTCAAATAGCAGACTTACACATTCAAGTAAATCCTAACGAAGATTACGAGTTAATGAATGGTATTAGAGCGATGTTAAGAGGTGTTGAATTAGACGCAAAGATGATTTCAGGAATTCCAATAGAAAAAATCAAAGAATTAATAAAAATTTTAAAAGAATGTAAATATGGAGTTATATTTTTCGGTATGGGGTTAACTCAATCCTTAGCTCACCATCGAAACATAGATACGGCAATTTGTCTTACAAGAGAGCTGAACGACTACACCAAATTTTTAATAACACCCATGCGGGGTCATTATAATATTACTGGGGCAAATACGGTGTTCACATGGAATACTGGATATGGTTATTCGATAGATTTTTCGAGGGGTTATCCTCGTTATAATCCAGGAGAATTTTCTTCCGTTGATTTATTAATGAGAGATGAAATTGATGCTTCCTTAATTGTTGCTTCTGATCCGGCGAGTAATTTTCCTGCGGCTTCCGTGAAAAACTTATTTAAACATCCCTTAATTTCTGTTGAACCACACCATACACCCACTTCTGAAAATGCCGATATAATTTTACCAGCAGCGTTCGCAGGAATTGAATGCGAGGGGACTGCTTATCGCATGGACCATGTTCCTATAAGGTTAAGAAAAGTAAAGGATGCACCCGGAGAATGTTTAACTGATAGAGAGATTTTAGAAAAATTAATACTTAAAGTAAAAGAAAAATTGGGGGAATAGAAAAATGCCGGAGATTAAATTAAAGTTAAAAAAACAGCCAGATTTTCCATTAGAAGCTGATGTGATATCACCTGATAATCTTGCCGGAAAAAGCACGGCTGAGATAAAAAATTTAGAATTGTATGTAGCTAACGAAAAAACTACAATCGGCGAATTTTTTAGCGTTTCAGGAAAATCGGGAGATGCTAAAGAGTTAAAAATCATAATTGATGGTAATCTTTCAAAAGTTAAAAGAATTGGCGAAAAGATGACTGATGGGGAAATTATAATTAACGGAAATGTAGGCATGCACGTGGGAAATCAAATGTCGGGTGGTAAGATATTGGTTAATGGAAACGCTGATGATTGGGCGGGCGCCATGCTTAAAGGTGGTGAATTAGAAATTACAGGAGATGCTGGAAACTATGTAGGCGCAGCTTATAGAGGCTTTTGGAAAGGAATGGGTAATGGAGTTATTCGAGTTAAGGGAAAAGTAGGGCACGAAGCTTTAACATGGGCGGATGGATCTGTAGTTGCCAAGAGATTTCCAACATTATATTGTGGTAGTGCTGGCTCTTTCTTAGGAATGCATGGTCACGGTGCAACTATCGTTGTTGAAGGTGATGTAGATCGCTGCGCTGGAGCAGACCAAGTAAAGGGGACGATCGTAATTAAAGGAAAAGTTTCAAGATTACTTCCATCTTATAAAAAAATTGGCGAAGTTAAAGAAATTGATTTATTCAATGGCGAAAAAATAACCGGGAAATTTATTGAATATAGCGGAGATCATTCTGTTAAGAAAAATCACAATGTTATTGATAAAAAAACTAACAAGGTTAAAATAAGTGTTAATGGCAGGTTATATATTGCCGCATGAAGAAATTTCTTTTTTATTTCTATTTTATTATTTTTAACTAATAGAATATTTCTATATATATATATAATAAATTTTTATCTCCTTATTGTTCAAATATTTTTTTTTATAAATAGATTTTAATTAATTAATCGTAAATACATGTTTGAGTAAGATTGAATTTTGTTTAAGCAAAAAGTGAACATTACTAGAATTGAGAAAAATATTAAGGAAGAATTAGAAGATGTCGTACTTATCGAAACTCCAGTTAATATCTACGTGAATAATGAGCCCCTTATAAAAATTATCTGCTTAGCTAAAGATTTAAAAGAGCTTGCTGTAGGATTTCTTTTTTCAATTGGTATAATTAATTCCGTGAACGATATTAAAAAAATTATTTTAAATGAGCCTAAAAACAAGATATATATCGATTTAAACGATTCTCTAAATTTTAAAGTAAAGAATCTAGATATAAGTAAAATAAGTCGAGTAATCGATACTACTGGCGGTATTTCTTTACAGGGGCAGAACATGACTAAAGGCACTTTAAATGGCGACCACAAATTTATCATATCTGATGAAATAAAAATTAGTCCCGAAATCATTTTTTCATCTTTAAAACAGATGCAGAAAAAAACTACATTGTATAGGGAAACGGGGGGGTGCCATGGGGCAGCTATTTTTGATTTAAATGGTAAATTATTAGGAGTTAAAGAAGATGTCGGTAGGCATAACGCAATTGATAAGATAATAGGAGAAATGATTTTAAGGGGATACGCTTTTAAAAACACGCTTTTAACTTCAACAGGAAGATTAACCCAAGATTCTGTCCTTAAGGCTGTAAGAGCGAAAATTCCGATCGTGGCTTCATTATCTGCAGCAATCGAATCGGGAATTAGAATGGCACTTACCCATGGAATTACATTAATAGGGTTTGTAAGAGATGTTAGAATGAATATTTATACATGTCCGTATAGAATTAAATTTTAAGAATTTATTTTTTTTTATTATTTCGTTCTCTTCATTTATTAATTAGTGAAAAAAAAAAGTTTATATAATTAATAAAAGATATAATTAATTAAATAAAATTAATAAAAAGATTAAAAGAGAAAGAAAACAATGGAAAATAAAAAATGGATGATCATGTGCCTTATTGGTGGAATTTTGATGATTATTAGTTCTGTAGTTGGGAGCGTGTCTTTTTTTGCGTTAGTTTTTGACATTTTATCTGATTATGTTGGGGCGGAGGTAGCGGCAATTCTTTCGATAGTCCTGCAAATTTTTGGATATATAGCTTTGGGTGGAGGAATCTCAATTATTATTGGTGTCTTAATTTTAACGCTTAATAGTTATAGGCTCGGGAAGTTTATTATAGGTCTCGGAGCGGGGATGGGCTTAATTAGTTTGATAATTTTCTTAATAACAAGCATATTATCAGGAGCCCTAATTAATGATATTGCCGGACTAGTCGTGGGAATAATTAACGGCAGTTATGGTTTTGCGGGAGTATTATTAACTATTTTTGCAAGAACAAAGTTAAAAAAGAAAAAGAACAATGAAGAAAAAGAACAAAGTTAATTAGAATAATAACTCTTTATTTTTCTCGATAAATTTCCAGCCGAACCGTTACTTAAAATCTGGACATTCGTCCGTCCTCATCTGGGTGACCTGTAACGGAAGGTCCTACTATTTATTTTTAGTAATAACCACCTATCTACTCTAATCTTATTCTATTTGATCGCAAGATTATTTTGATAATACTCTTTCTTTTCAATCGAAAGCAGGTTATTTATATAGTAGAATATTATTTTACTTTTTAAAACTCTTTCAT
>JAUWRB010000023.1 GCA_030610785.1 Promethearchaeota archaeon
TAATGAAAAAAGATGGAATGATTGTTCTATTAAAGCCTAATGTTTTATCGGCAAAGCCCCCTAAACGTGCCGTTACTACCAATCCAGAAGTTATTCGTTCTGTAATTCAGTGGGTCAAGCAATTCAATCCTTCAAAGATTTACGTCTGCGATTCGAGTGGAGGGCATAAACCGGGTGTTACAGAAAATAGCATGAAAGTCAGCGGAATATTAACTGTTTGTGAGGAGGAGGGTGCTGAATGCGTTCCTTTTGAAAAGACTGAAAGGGAAATATATAAAGTATCAGACCCCTTAGAATTGAAAGAATTCACAAGTTCACGCTTGATTAAAGAAGCGGATATTATTATTAATTTGCCAAAGATAAAGACTCATGGACAATGTTTGCTTACATGTTGTATAAAAAACATGTTTGGAACGATTTTACTTAGTAATAAAACCAAGACTCACGCACGATTTTCAATGATAACCAGATTTTCTTCGGCACTGGCAGATATTTATTCGGTATCCAATCCGCAAATAACGGTAATAGATGGTTATACTTGTCAGGAAGGAAATGGCCCTGCTAGTGGTGATATCGTCAAGATGAATCTTATATTAGCGGGTTATGATGGTGTTGCTTTAGATACTACGGTCTGTAAAATAATAGGCTTTAATCCGGAAGATGTAATTCATTTAATAAAGGCGGAACAAAAAAAGTTAGGTACTACTAACCTTGATAATATTGAACACGTGGGAGAAAAAATTGAAGATGTCTATCGAGAATTTAAGAAACCTAAATTACATCCGATATCTATACCACTACCAAAATGGTTAGCAGATTATATTGGAAGACAGATTTTTAAAGCAACAGTGAAATTTGACTCAAATAAATGTAGATTATGTGCAACTTGTTGGGATAATTGCCCGGTAAATGCCATTACACCACCTACAGAGATAAAAAAAGGGAATATCCCGAAATGGGATAAGAAGCGTTGCATAACTTGTTATTGTTGCGTTGAGTTATGTCCCCACGAAGCTGTAAACTTTAAGATTAATTACGTTAAAAATGCCATGTTCTCGTGGTTAGGCGTTGGATTTGTATTCTTTTTAATTGCGTTTATTTGGATTCTCACTTGGATTTTTTAAGTAGTAATTTTAGATGTCCTTGAAAATGTTTTTAAACTAAAATTTATCATAACTTAATGAAAACTGATTTTAATTTTAATTAAAAGAAGTGAGTTTTAAATCACATTCATATTAAATGAATATTTGACTTGTTTAAGTCTTTCATGAAGTTGTTTTCCTAATAGTGGGATGAGTTGTTCGCCAACGGTGATATGGAGGTTTTCTTTTCTTGGCAATTTAAATTTAAAATCAAAAAGAGAAACGACCCATCCTCGAATTGAACACACTTTTTCACCTTTTAATAGAATTTTTGAAATAGATTCAATTTCTGTAAGGATATCATCAATTTTTGACGGATCAGGAGGGTCTTTAGTTGTTATTTGAATTAATAGGAGAACTTGATCTTGAAGAACAAAAGCATCGATCGCTTCAGCAGCAGGAGTTTGATATAAAATGTTTTGTTCAAGCGAGAGTTCTGTCCATTTGATCTTTCCAGAGATTATCTTAAGTGTTCTTAAGCTTGAAGCTTGTAATGGTAAAGAGATTTTATTCTCATTTCTAATACCAAATATTATAAGAGCAGCTAAGAGGATATTTTCAAATGTATATCCAAAACCAGAATGTCGTCCACACATGAGTTTAAAATATTTATTGTGAAGCACTTGTTTGAGAAAACCTTCGTATGGCTCTTGATGAATCTTTAAGAATTCAATGAAATAGAAATAGCTTGTAAGATGGTAATTATAATTACCATTTTGTACAATGATGCCGATATTCATCAAATCGTATGTTATTCTTTTTATTTCATCATCTAATCGAGAGTCATTAAGTAGAGTAGGACGTGGACCAAGAAATTGGCCATTTGACCCTTTATTAAGTATCCAATTTTTAATTATTGAAAATTGTTCGCTTATGGTTAATTCTAAAATTACGCTTTTATGTACCGAAGATATCAATGTATTACTAAAGAATTCTTCGTTTTTAGGAATGAGAAACTCTAAAAACACATCATAATTTGAATATCGAACATTATCTATCAAATAAGAAAGATTAATAAGAAAAATTTCAGTAATATTTTCTATAGTACGGGGGTGTCCGCCGCTAAATGCGAAAAGAAATCTTTCATAATTTTCTAGAATTTTAGATATGTTACCATTCCTAAGTTTAGGGGCTATATCTTTAATTAACCTTCTCAATTGCTCAACATAAGCCCTTACTTCATCGGGTTCAAATTTTTGTATAATTAAAGATTTCACTTTCTGTCGAATCGGAGAGCCAATATTGCCGCCGATTAGACTTAAAATACGATAACGCGTTCCCGATAATACTAATAATATTCTTGAATTCAATAAATTTTTTAATAATCTAGTAAAATAATGTAGAGCTGTTTCTTTTTCATCCTCCTTTTTATCTACTTGATTAAAAAAACAATCTTGAAATTCCTGAATTTCGTCTGCCGCGAAAAATAATGGAATAATAAAAGATAATTGATTTAAAATGTTATATATATCATAAAGTTCTATTTTCGGGGTTTTTAATAAATCACGGAGTTTTTTTTTTAAATATTGTAAATTCTCTTTTTTTTCTGGTATATCTATCTCCTTACATTTTAACGCCCAATACTTTTCAATAATGTTAATTTTATTATTTACAGCTCTTAAAATAACATTTAGGATTTCCTTATTAACTATATCTTGGGAATTATAATCATTACTACAAGCAAATTTAATATATAGTCCTTTTCCTTCTGTTTCAAGATAGACCCCGAAGTGATTAATTAAAGTTGTTTTCCCAACTCCAGGAGTGTTTAAGAAGACATACACTAAATGTTCCTTGTCTTTACAAGCTAAAGCCCAAATATCTTCTAATCTTTCCAGCTCTGAAATTCTCCCTACAAAGATTTCGCTGATTCTTGAAATTAGCTTCCGAAACATGAAATTTTTCTGATTTTATTAAATAAAACTCTATACCCAACTTTCTATAATTTAATATCAATATTGAATTTATATATTTATTCTTACTATTTTATTTACGATATGACAAAAAAAATGCATTTACACGAATCAATTCAACCTCTCTTGTTGATCTCCACGAGTGTTTAACTTTAGGATAATTTTTATAATTTTTCTAAAAAAGATATTAAATCGAATTTTCTAAACTCTTTAGATACTCTTGTTTTTTCTTTTCTCCTTTTTCCTCAAATTTTGGCCAGAGCCGTTGGACTAATTTAGGAAAACACATTACAAATTTTAAGAGCCTTCCTTGGGAATGAGGAATGTATAATTCTACTTTTTCTTTGAGAATTGCTTTAATTACCAATTTAGCGACATCTTCAGGTTTTACGGGGTCGTCCAAAAATGTTAAACCAGAGCCTCCGTGTTTTGCTTCAAATTCAAGCATTGGAGTATCAACTGAATCTGGAAAAATTGTTGACACGATTATGTCGTGCTTTTTAAGTTCAAGGTTTAATGTAAAATTCAAGCCCCTTAGGGCGAATTTTGTTGCTGTGTATATTGAACTATAGGTTTCTGGGACAATACCTGCAAGAGACGAAAGCGTTATTATGTTTCCTTTTCCCGCCTTTTTCATGATCGGGATAACTTCTTTCGTGCAAAAAATAGTACCAATCAAATTAACATTGACTTGTTTTTCAATATCTTCGTAAGTTGTATCTTCAAAAAGTGCGGGGATGATGATTCCTACAGTATTTACAAGGATATCAATCGTTCCATATTTTTTTATAGTTTGAGAAATCAAATCTTTGACTTGTTCTATCTTAGTAATATCACATTGAATAACTAAATGTTCTTTTGATAAATTTTTTGCGATTTCGTTAAGAGCCTTAATATTAACATCTGTAAGAACGAGTAAAACACCATTTTCGTCCAATAATTTAACAATTTCGCTGCCTATCCCCCCTGAAGCACCTGTAACGATAGCTACTTTATCCTTTAACTTATTATTTTTTTTATTGCTGATTTCATTCACCTTTTTTATTAATTATAGAAAAATATTCATTTCAATGTTTTAAATGTGTTTTGTTTTGTTTTTTTTTTTCTTTAATATCTTATAAATTGGTGAGGTTATCAATTTTAAATATGAAAAGCTTTTATATTTTTGATGTTAATACTAATTAGAATATTTTAAAGGTTTAATTAAAATGAAGATTACGATTTTAAATGGAAGTCCTAAAGGCGATGAGAGCGTTACAATGCAATATATTCTTTATATCGAAAAAAAGATTCCAGAACACGATTATAAGATTATTAACATTGCTCAACAAATAAAAAAGATTGAGAAAAATGAACAAGCGTTTCAAGAAATTTTAGAACAAATTAACGCATCTGATGGCATTATTTGGGGATTTCCCGTTTTTGTAATGTTAATTCCATCCCAGTTAAAGCGATTTATCGAACTTATTTTCGAAAGAAACATAGAAAATGTTTTTAAGAACAAATATACTGCCGCTCTGTCAACTTCTATTCATTTTTACGACCATACGGCTCAAAATTATTTGCATGCGATATGTGATGATTTGAACATGAAATATATCGGCAATTTTCCCGCAGATAGCTGGGACTTATTATATCCTAAAGAGAGACCAAAATTGCTCTTATTTGCAAAAAACTTTTTTAAACACATTGAAGACGGTCTTGCTACATCAAAGCACTTTTCGCCTCTTAATTTTAGGGAATTTGAATATAATCCGAGCGAAATTGGAGATAAAAAAAATAAAATAAATGTCAATGGTAAGAAAGTCCTAATCGTCTCAGATTCTACTGATAATAAGACAAATTTAGGCAAGATGATTTGGCGGTTTAAAGAATCGTTTTCCGATGAGATAGAAGTAATTAATCTTCACGATATTGATATAAAAGGAGGGTGCATTTCTTGCTTAAAGTGTACTTATGATCATCAATGTGTTTACAAAGAAACAGACGGATTTTTTGATTTTTGGGAAAATAAAGTTATTAAGGCAGATGTTTTAATATTTGCCGGAATAATAAAAGATAGATTCTTATCTTCACTATGGAAAATTGTTTATGATCGGTTATTTTACATGAATCACACTCCAACTTTGATTAATAAACAGATAGGTCATATTATTTCAGGTCCTTTAAGCCAAATTCCAAATATTAAGGAGGTTCTACAAGCACAGACGGAATATCAAGATTCTAATTTTGTAGATATTATTACTGATGAATTTGGAAGTTCAGCTGAAATTGATTCTTTATTACAAGATTTTGCGAAAAAATTAATCTCGTTTTCAAATTCCAATTATATTAAACCTCCAACATTTTTAGGCGAGGGTGCTAAAAAGATTTTTCGAGACGATATATATGGAAGAAATAGATTTGCTTTTTTGGCAGACCACGAATATTTCGAATCCCATGGTCTTTACGATACTTTTCCTCAAAGAGACGAAAGAGCCAAGAAAATGAACGAAAAACTCATTCCTTTACTAAAAATTGAAAAAGTACGGAAGAAAATGAATTTTAGACAAGAATTTCTTAAACCCTTTAAAAAAGTTATTACAGATCCAACTAAATAAACGATCAACTAAGACGAGTAAGTTCTTTTATTAAAGTAATAATATTATCAGCTGCTTCTTTAACAGTTTTAGTTAGGTTAAAATCGAAAAAAGGTAAATCATCATTTTCGTCTCTATCATCTAAGGTGTATTCATCTTGTTTATATAATGAAAGCTCCGTAAATCCTTCATCAAGATTTTCCGGAACAAATCCAATCATGAAAAACTTCAATTCATGTAACTTTTGAATCAATAAATCAATTACAATATGAATGGGAATAGTGTGAGTAGAGATTGGTACATATTCAAGCATATTTTTCCGTTCTAATATCGCAACTGTTCCTGGAGGTTTATTTAAGGTGCAAGTATCCAAGAGAACCAAATGTGAAGCGTTGAAATTGATAATATCATTAATTCTAGTCATTGGGTCTATACCAGCGTTTATAAATAAGAATTTTTCGTTGGAAAGCGTTAAAAGTTCGCTAATAACATAAGGTCCAACGCCATCATCATTCATTTTTATTTCTCCAATACCCATAAAGACTACTTTTGTGGCGTCTTTTAAAAGATTCAATATTTTCTGTAACAATTCTTTCATGATCAAGTTAAAAAATAATCAATGATAAATTAATTTTTCATTAAAGAAGACTACATGGATAAATTCTTTAATTAGTAATAATATTTAATTATTAGGATATGACTGAAAAATCTACTGAGAAGCCAGAGAAAACTCAAATAGAAGGAATTATAGAAGAAGATAGAGTAATTATTTATAATTTGGAAGGGATTGAAGACTTTTATAGAAATTCATATATAGGAACTCTCGAAGTAGATGATAATAATAGCCAAGAAAAATTAATTTTAGACCCAATTGAGGTCTTGCTTCTATGCGAGAGAAATCGTATTTTATTATGGAAAGAAAACGATAAAAATAACAAACAATATAATTTTGAAAGATTATTAATCTATTTTATCCAATTCGACGATAGATTATGGCATAAATACGTCATTTACATGGATTTAAGAAAGAGAGGATACATTGTTCGAACAGGATATGGCGATGGAATAGATTTTCGTGTTTATAAACGAGGTGCCAATTTTGAAAAAGACACGGCGAAATTTTTAATTTATCCTGTATTTGAAGGTACGCCTATTGAATTAAGAGATTTAGACAAAATATCCAGGGTTGCCATGAGTTCTCGTAAAGACTTAATCGTGGCAACCGTGAATAGATTGAGTCAGCCGATTTACTATAGTGTAAAAAAATTTCAGATTATAAATAAAGAAGAGAACTTGGAGATTATAAATAAAGAAGAGAACTCGAAAGTAGATAATGCAAAATGAATTCGCTACTGATACTTTAAAAAGATATAACTAAATAATTCTTAACCTAATATAAAATATAATTTTAGATTTTAAATGTTGAAGAAGATTCGAAATAATAATTAAAAAAAGATATTTTTTTTTTGGTTTTTAGAATGAAAGAAATAAGTGAGCATATTTTAAATAAAGCTTATGAGCTAGGCGAGAGATACGAGAAAGAATGTACGGGATGTGCTCAAACATCAATCGCCGCTATATTTGAAGCCTTAGGTATTTGGAATGATGATATTTTTAAGGCAGCAAGTGGGTTAGCAGATGGTTTAGGATTAACTGGTGATGGATCTTGTGGAGCTCTTGTAGGAGCATCAATGATTATAGGATATTTGTTTGGCAGGGAACGAAAAGACTTTAAAGACATGCAAAAACCGATGAAATCTTATTTAATGGTTAAAAAATTGCACGATCAATATATTCAGAAATATGGAACTTGCCGATGTCATGATGTTCAAAAATCCCTTATGGGAAGAACTTTTAATCTTTGGGACCCAAAAGAATTAAAAGAAGCTTTTAAAGCGGGAATGATGGACAAATGCTCAAAAGTAGTAGGTGAAGTTGCTAAACTTGCAACAAAAATTATTTTAAAAAATGGCTTCAAGCCTTAAATAAAAGAGATATGGAATTAAAATTATGCCAGATAAATTTGCGTGTGACACTTCAGTAATTTTTAATGGACAAATTCTTAAATTGATAGAAGATTATGAATTAGGAGAGTGCCCTGAGATTTATATTTCTAATATTGTAATAGCTGAAATTGAATATAGGACAAATATTCATAAAGAAATTGGATTTTATGGATTAAATGTCCTAAAAAAATTGCGACAATTAAATGACGAAAAAAAAATAAAATTACATGTAGTAGGTAAACGTCCTTCTAGAGAAGAAATTAAAATGGCTCCAGGGGGTGAGCTGGATGCGTTGATTAGAAAGGTAGCACTCGAAAATAATACGATTCTAATTACTGCTGATCGAATTCAAGGAGATGTGGGGATTTTTGAAGGTTTAGAAGTATTATTTGCTTGGGAAAAAGTGAGTCCTAAAAAAGAAGAATCTTTATCGCTAAAATTATTGGATTTTTTTGATGAAACTACCATGAGCGTTCATCTTAAAAGGAATTTACCTCCTTATGCGAAAAAAGGGAGTCCGGGTGATTGGCATTTGAAAAAAATAGCTGAAGACCCTATAACAACAAAAGTTATTGAGGAGATTGCTCTCGAAATAATAGAAAATGTAAGAGAAGACGAGCATTCTTTTATAGAAATTGAAAAAGAAGGGGCCGTTGTCGCTCAATTAAGAGAATTTAGAATAGTTATTACACGACCTCCTTTTTCAAATGATATTGAAATTACAGCTGTACATCCACTTGTTAGTTTAACATTATCGGATTACTCTATAGATGATAGATTACGAAAAAGATTGCAAAAAGCAGAGGGGATACTGGTTTCTGGTTCTCCTGGAGCAGGAAAGTCAACATTCTCAGCAGCCTTAGCAAATTATTATTTAGAGCAAGATAAAGTTGTTAAAACGCTTGAAAGCGTAAGAGATCTACAAGTTAGACCAGAAATCACGCAATACACGAAATTAGAAGGAAGTCTTGAAAATTCAGCAGATATCCTACTTCTCGTGAGACCTGATTATACGATTTTTGATGAAGTTCGAGTATTTGCAGATTTTAAAATTTACGCAGATTTTCGTTTATCTGGAGTTGGTATGGTTGGTGTGTACATTCTTCTTCTGCTATAGACGCTATTCAAAGATTTATTGGTCGTATTGAACTTGGAGTACTTCCATCTATTATTGACACGATAATTTTTATTGAGGGCGGCGATATTTCTTCAGTATTAGTTCTCAAAATGACTGTGAAGGTCCCTCATGGTTTTAGAGATAAAGATTTAGCAAGACCCGTTGTTGAAATAAGAGATTTTAAAAACGGTCGTCTTGCATATGAAATTTATAGTTTTGGCCAAGATATAGTTGTTAACCCGATTAACGATGGATTTTCAAAATCATCTCAAAATTTTGGAGATTTTAAATCACAGAAAAGAAGGAGAACAAAAAAAGAGAGATTTGATATTGATGTAATTGTAAAAGCTGATAGAGTAATTCTAAAAGCAGACCTAAAGCATGCGAGTCAAAATATTGAAATTTATGCCAATCAAGAATTTATATTTACAGGATCATTATCTCGAAATAGCGATATAACTCTTAACTTATCTAATAGGGAAGGAAGGAAGATTTTAAAAGAAGTCGATAGAAATAAAGATATATACGGAAAGATAAAATAAAAAAAAAATTAACTTAAGAATTCATCATTTTAAATTACTGCTATAGCATCTATTTCAATTAACATTCCTTTCGAAGCTAAATTTGATACTTCAACAGTAGATCTTGCTGGAAATCTTTCAGCTACTCCGTTCTCTTCGAAAAATTTCTTATATGTTCGATTCATTTTTCCAAAATCTTTTATATTCGTTAGAAATACAGTAACTTTAACTATATTTGAAACTTTTGATCCAGCCGCTTCAACTACTTTTTTTATATTTTCAAGAACAGTGGAAGTCTGTTCTTTTATTTCGATCGGCCCTTGAGCAGGTATTTGACCAGAAATAAAAATAAAATTCCCGATTTTAGTAGCTGGAGTATATGGACCAGCAACAGGGGTTCCAGGGTTTATATAATCAATATCTACCAACTTTTTTTAACCTCCTTAATAATTTTTACCTCTTACTAATATTTACCATTTCCTAATATATTCTATCTTTAATAACATAGAGAAAGATAAATATTTATGGCAATACATATATGGGCAGGAATTAATTCACTTTTCTGACCAATATAATATACATTTATCTTTTAAAAATATTAAATATTTATGTCTAGAACGAAATAATAACTGAAACAGGATAAAAAGGTTCTACATGAAGTATAATGTTCTAATTCCAATTATCATTAAAGGAAAAAGATTTTTTGAGTTATTTTAAATTCATTTCCAGGGCTTTTTTTTTACTTTTTCCATAATTGGGGGAAGCACATCCGCTATCTTATTAAAAAACCTTAAATCAGCAATGTTATCGTAAGGTGTTTTACCCATATTTAGAATAATTAACTTAGCACCTTTTTTTTTTGCAATCCCCGGCATATTAGCGGCAGGAGTAACAACTAAAGAAGAGCCAATAACAAAAAAAACATCAGAAGTTTTAGATCGTTTCATTGCTTCGTGCAACTCGTTTTCAGGTAAAGGATCTCCAAAATTCACGATACTTGAAATGATCCTCCCATTGCAATTATAACATGTTGGTTGATTTTTTCGCACTCTTCCTGTTCTATAGCCATTACCCCATTTCGTCTTATCCCATTCAGCTTTTTCAAAGGTCATTTTTTTACCGCAATTTAAACATTTCATGAAGTACATGTTTCCGTGTAATTCAGCCATTAAATCAAAAGGAATTCCTGATTTTGCGTGAAGCCCATCAACATTTTGAGAAATTAAAAAATCTAATTTTCCTATTTCTAACAATTCTGTTATTGCAAGATGTCCTAAATTTGGTCTAACTTGATCCCATGAAAGACTTTTTGGTGGTGGCAATCCTTTATCTCTTCTCGTCCAAACGCCATCGGGTCCTCGAAAATCTGGTAGCCCGCTATCGGTGGAGATTCCAGCACCAGTGAAGACAACGAGGAGTTTTGATTCAATAATCCATTTCGCAGCCAAATTTATTTTCTCATCTAGATCCATATAAAAACCATAAAAATTTCTCTATTAAAAAATTTTTCTAGAAATTAAAAAATAAGAAAATAAACCATTTTTTTTAAGATAAACTATCTTACTTTAAGATGAAATAATAATGGCTTCTTATAATCTTAAAAAGAATTTTTTAAACTTAATAAATTCGAGTATAATTAAAATAGTTCAGGAGGGGGTTATTTAGTTTTTAACTTTGCTTTAGCCGTTTGATTTCCTTTCCTTGCTCTTTAATTATCTTGTCCTTTGTTTCCAATGCCTTGTCTTTTTCTTCCAATGCCTTGTCTTTTTCTTCCAATGCCTTGTCTTTTTCTTCCAATGCCTTGTTTTTCACTTCTATTTGCCTTTTTAACTCTACGACCGTAATGATATTCTCTACGGGTATTAGATCATCCTCGTCCAAATCAACTCCACTCTCTTGCGCTAACTTTTCTACAAAATCATCATGTTCCATCCTCAAGTAGCTCACCAAATCGTTTAAATCTTTTTCTTGAACTTTTTTTCTTGAAAAACAAATTACAACTAAATAATAAATGCAACTATCATCTTTTAATCTTTTGCTCTTGTCCTTAGGCTCCCTCTGGAGAAAAAACGAAAAATAGAACCAATCGTTCAGCAAAAATAAACCTATCCTTCTTTTTAATTCCTGTTTTAAAAATTTAATACCGCTTGAATGCAACGTGTATTCTACGCTCACTCGTGATTTGGTTAAGCTGTTGATTTCCAATTTTAAGTCTGGATACTTCTGCCCTCTTACTCGATATTCCTTGTTAAAGATTCCAAGGTTATTAAATAAAATTTCGTTTAAACACTCAAGAGCCCTATCGTGGTGCGTGGCAAAGGCCCTTCCCTTTTCCTTTATTAGTAAATCGATCAATTGAGTGATTCTTTTGGACCAAAATCCGATGAAATCGTAATTCTCATAACCAAATCCAAAAAAATTCTTAAGCATTGTAGAAAATAACAATTTATATTTACTTAAATTGATTAATGGAACGAAATTTCGCTTTAATATTTTCATGTTTGAAAATTAGTAAAAAAAGGCTAATAGATATGGTGACATGGTTTAATTTAAAAAAAATAAATCTTTAAGAGAAATTGAATCGAGTATTTTAAACTCTTGACTTATAATTTTTTTAAAGATTTTATGAATAAATTGAAATTATTTTCAAGGTTATAAAATCTTATCATGTCAAGTGGCTCTTCAACGTCATCCAAGCGTCTTAATGAATGAGAATCGCATCCTATGGCAACTGGGATGTCGTGTTCCTTTATTTTTTTAAAAAATAATTCATTTCGGCGCGAATAAAATTCTGGATATTTAGAATTGAATTCAAAGTAAATTTTGTATTTTTTAAGAAATTTGATCAAAACATCAAGACTTCCGTGAACGAAAAAAGAGGGATCAAAGTGTGCTAAACCTAAAATAGGAAATTGATTATCAGGTGTGTTATTTTTCCAATTTTTAATAATGTTTGTAATAAACGCAATACTCTCCGGACTTTCCAAATATTCAAATAGAATTATATCAAATTCATTGGCATTTATATACTTAAGTATGAAATTCATTGAACTTCCAAGGTCTATTTCAATACTTTTATATAGTTTTAATTTTTTTTTAGAAGTTTTTAGAAACTCTTGACAATCTCTAATTTCTTCCAAATACCTAGAAATCTTTTCGTTACTACTTAATGTAGAAATTATTCCAGCCTTCCACGAATTTGAAAAGTGATCAGTAATTGCAATATAATCTAATCCTAATTTAATTGATTTTACTACGATCTTTTTAATGCTATTATTTCCATCGCTAAAATTTGAATGAATATGGAGGTTTATTTTAGGAAAGGCCATGATTTAATAAAAAATATTTAAATAATGATTTAGAAAATTGTCGGTATTTTTTAAAAGTTAAATATATTGAAAAGGTTGAAATAGAAGAAATACTCCCATAAAAGCATTAGAAATCCCAGTATAAAACAAACAATCACATATACTAATCGATTTTTTAAGCTCTTATTAAGATATGGGAATTTAAAATTCAATTTAAATACCTCAATTAATTCTTTCATCGATTCCTTCAATATCATTTTATTTCTTGTTTTGCTTTGAATGAATAAGTTCTTAAATTGTAAAATATCAGATTTAATAAAAATAAATTGGTCAGGGACGAAAATTTGAATAAATACGAGAAAAATTATAATAACACCGAAAAAAGTGATTAATATTGCGTTATCTAATATATACCAAACATTTTTCTCATTAATAACCATCCAGCTTTGAATTATCTTGAAAGGGATAAATAAAAAGATAATTCCAGAGCACGCTGCCCAAAATACTTCGAAATCATAATGCAGGTATTTTTTTTCTCTTATTGAGCATTCTTTAAGAAAAAAATATCGCTGAAAATATTTTGATTGGATATTATATTGAATTTTAATTTTGTTGTCAAGATCAAGTGGAAAAGGAAGTTTTCTTATTTCCTTTGAAAGTAAATAAGCACCCATTATTAAAAGAATGTGACAAATAATGGTTTGAAAAATAGCTAAAGTAGTCATGAAACTCACGACATTGAAAATACCATAACCTAAAAAAAAGAAGGCTAAAAAAGAATTCCGCTTTGAGATATTTTCAATTGGTTTAATTAAATGTTTTTCTTTTTCGATTCCTTTTATAATCCCTAAAGCTTTCGCAATTTTTTCAATCATTTCTCTGCCATTCCTAAATGGTTCAAACCAGAGTTCAAATCTACCCTCATCAGTGTAAATTTCAAGCAACCATTCTGGAAGACCAAACAAAATTGTTAAACAAATTGAAGAAATAATAATGGATATCAAAATCACAATCGCTGTGAGATTTATTAACCCTACGATAAAAGGTTGATTAAAGTTTAGGACCATATAATAAAAATTAATGATGTTATACGGAATAAATATAAATAACCACAAATATTTAATCCCAATTTCATTATTCGTAAGATTCAGGCTTAAAATTTTGGAATGGTTAATTCTCGTTTCAACTTTTTTAAAATATCTCTTTTCTTTAATAACGATTGAATCAGCCTCTTTAATTATCTTTCCTTTAAAATAACTTAATAGAGAGTATAAAACGAGTCCAATTCCTATAATAAAAGGTAAAAGACCCGTTGAAATAAAATAGCTTGGTCCTTCAAAAGTCATTACCGAGCCAGTGGGAACATATCTGCCTGAAAGTGGACTAAAAATTATTAAATCAAATATTCCTATCCCTAATAACATTATAGCACAAATAAATCGCTTCCATGAAAAACTAACCCATGAAATTAATTCCTTTTCATTTCTATTAATATTGTTATCATTTTTGTGCTTTTCCATTATTTCTTGACTCTTTACTTCATGAGATGTTAATATTTATTATTATCTTGGTGGAATTAAATCCAAGTACATTGCTATGTAATAAGGGAGAAGATAAGCGAGACCAGAGTCTTGTCTAGTAGCATCCCTATAACCTGAAGGTTCCCAAGGTGTCCTTTGCCAAAGAAAATCTTCGACATGATATTCATCGACTCTTTTAGCGTTACTATAAAGTCCATTCGGATACATATCTAAAAGTAAACCATAAAGAAAATTTATTATCGGATTTTCTTGATATTTAGCTCTTGGATTATAGAAGTCATAATTTACTTTATTAATACTACCTCCCCGTTCAGGTACCCTATTAATTCCGTAAGGATCTCTGGGAAGATCGAAACGCATTATTTGATCTAATACATCCAATAAAATTACTTTCTCATCTTCGTTTAAATCGTTTAAATTGTTTTTTTGCATCATTAATAGAAAACCCATGTTAAACCAAGCATTCCTACTACTCTTTATTATTGGATAATAAATCTTTTTTACGATATTTTCATATCTAATTCTTAAACTAGGATCATCTTCCAAGCTTACTAAATTTGTTAAAACATTATAATTAATATTCAACGAATAGTAATTCATTAGATTAAAAATTCTTAAATCTGTTTCCATGTAGTTGATATAATTCCTTTCTAAAGCGTAATGGTAATATAATTCAGTATATCTTTCAGGACAAGCAATCATCCCCATCTTTAAAATTGATAATACCCAGTGACCAGTCATTTCAATACCAGTTTTAAAATCTTGACCTGTTGTTCGGCTATTGCCTGAAGGTGTTAAATCTAAAATCATCCAATTACTCTTAATATAACTTTCAATGATTTGTATTACCAATTCACGAACTCGATTTCGTATCCATTCCGTTTCTGTCCCTTCTTCATTCATGAATATTCTTGCGCATTGGCCCAATCCGAGAATAATTCCAGACCATTGGTCCGTGCTCGGGTACCCTAACCACCAATAATCGGAATAAGATCCTGTGCCCTCAAAAACATCCTCTGGTTTCATTCTTTCAGGATCGTAATGATCAATCTGAGGATGTCCGAGTGCCTCCCAATTTTTAGGGCACACGCTTCTTGATAAAATAGCAGGATGCCCTTCCCCAATGCCCCCACTAGGAACAGCAATTAAAAGACTAACTCCTCTTAACGTTTTTTTTACCAATTTTAAAGCTTTATTAATTTCTGATTGATCTCCCGATTTTTTAGCAGCAGCATAGTGAAGAGATTGAGCTGCTAGGTTCATTCCTGACCATATAGCTGCATCTCCCGCAGTTCCGTAACGATCAACTTTAGTATAAGTAGTATCTTTCCAGTAAACTGTTAAAGTATAATCTAAAGGAGTATGATCAGTATCAAAATAATAATTAAAAGTATCTGCCATCTTCGCCATTCTTCCGTAATTCGCTTCAATAAACTCGGAGGTATCAATCTCTACATCCATGGTAGTTTCATAAGGGATATGCCAAATTAAATAGAAACCGCCGACCAAATATGCAATTGCCGCAATTGAAACAATCAATACTAATTTAGTAATGTTTTTATCTTTATTATTAAATTTGCCATGAGGCGTTTTTCCGTATACGCGATATTTCATTTATTTCAATCCTTTTTTTTCTGTTTATTTACTATTAATTTTTAGAACCTTCATTAAAGTTTTTTATTTGCATTTTTTAAGAATTTATATGAATTTATTAATATGATTTTATTTATATGAATTTATTATTACGGTCTTTTTTTGGGAATGATAATAGGGATAATTATTATTACTTTTTTGTTAGCTATTGCAGAAAATTTAAATATATAGAGGTTTTTTACATCAATTTCTCTGAATATGAAAATTGAGGGTCTCCAATTAGATTCCAAGTGATTTTATTTCTCGATTAAGATATAAAGATAAAAGTCCGCTAAAAAAGAGAAAAATTCCAAATAAAAATAATGATACTATAAAAATATATTCTCCCGTTAATTGCGAAATAATTATATGACCTACAATAATTTCTTCAATTGAAATGATGTTAATTAAAAATAAATACGCTAAAATAAAGATAAAAACAGAAGAAATTAATTGAATTACTCCAGTAATGATATTAACATTGAAAATTAATTTTAATTTACTTTTATCTAGTTCAATTATTTGTCCAATCCCGACATTAATAGCGACTTTATCTTTATCAATCTTCTTTATTACGAAATAAGTCATTTCTCTTAGAGGTATTAGATCTAAAATAATTGTCCCTAATCCAAAAATACATGTAAATATTAAAATCCTTAATAGCACGAAATGAAAAATCAATTCTAATCCTAAAATAGGTGAACTTATCGTACTTAAGTTGTTTAAAATCCAAATTAAAATTCCGACTAAAATTATTATAAAAAATTTAATTCCTGCTAAAGTCAAAACAATTGAATGTCGATCAGTTAAAGTTAATAAATAATAAGTAATTCCAATGATGAAAATAATTAAACCCATGAGTATTGCATTTACTTCTAAAACAAACGCTAAAATTAAACAAATTGAACCCACAATCACGGGTAAATAAGGAAAAAAAGGTGCTTTAAAAGGGCGAACTAATTCTTTTCTTTTGTATCTTAAATTAACTGCGGCAAAATTAATGAATGCTAAGCCAAAAAAATAAATAAAACTTGTCATACTTGCTGTGAAGCCAATATTTGCAAAAGCTATTGCCAACATCGTAAAAATTGAGGCTACGATCGTGGTAATTACTAAAACAAGCGTTGGTATTTTCGTTTTTTTATTAACTTCTAATAATTTTTTCGGTACATAATTATCTCTTGCTAATGCGTATAAGATACTCACGGCGGAGCCTAAGGCGGCATTCATTGCAATTAGAGTAGATATAATCGCTGCGATGCTCATGAGGTAAAATCCAAAAGGTCCTAATATTTCTAATAAAACAAATGCTAATAAAACATGGGATTCGTCTAATTCTCCTGTTAAATTCCCGATATTAATCAATACAACGTAGCTAATAGTCAAATACAAGATAGAAGTTAAAAGAATAGCAAGAATGTTAACTCTCGGAATGTTTTTTGAAGGATTTTTTAAGTCTGAGTTAAAATAAGCGAGATTTGATGTGATGCTTGTAAAAAAGATGAATAAAAGAGAAAACATTTGGATTACACCTAAAAAATTTATTCCACTGTAAAGAAATTCTGGATTATATCCAGAAACATTAAGTGTAGGGGCAAAAAATAACCCAGATATGATAAATATCGAAAAAATCACGATTAATATGATTGTTAGAGTAACTAATGTTCTTACAGCTAATTTCTGAGTTCTATAAACTACAATAGCTGTAAACAAAATCGAAAAAATCGCAATCGGAATAACAAGAGGAGTTAAAAATGGAAAAAAGAGTTCGATAATTAAGGCAAAAGCTTGAGCAGAAAACGAACATGTAGCAATATTAGCAATCCATAAAAAAAACCCAATAATGAACGCTAAAAATCCGCCTAATCCTTCTTTACTAAAATTGTAAGCGCCCCCAGAAATCGGTCTTAAACTTGTACTAAGTTCAGAATAATTTAGGGCCGTTAGTAAAATTAAAATGCCTCCAAGAACTAGACTTATCAAGATTCCAGGGCCGGCGACTTTAATTCCAGTACCTAAAAGCACGAATATTGAACTTCCTATTCCGCAACCAATTCCGTATAAAATACCTACTTTTATACCAAATAATTTCTTTGGAAGAACTTCTTCTTGTTTCGTCTCGGTCAAGTCGGTCAAATCTAATATTATTTATTAAATTCGTAAAAATATATAATATCGAGTTATTATTTTTTATCTAAAAATATTAGGGCTATCTCGCCTCCATAAGAGATTAAGATTTTTCAAGGTGAAACAACCCAGATACGATCATTAAGGCCGCCCCGATTAAAGATATATATGTGATCATGTTATTATTCAGATCACCTAAATCAATTATAGAAAATAAATATCCTAATCCAAATAATAATAAGACAATTCCAACGCAAATTAAAATCCCTCCGAAGAATTTTGATGCCCGATAAATGGCAGATAATACTTCTAACCGGTGTATTCGGCTCTCTTTATCCCTGATTTCTTTTTCTTGACCTTCTAACTCAATTTTTAATTTTTGGAAAATTCCTCGAGAATCATTAATGCTCGTATCGATAACTTCTTTTGCATTTAATAATTTTTCGTGTTCAGATAATAATTGGTCATATTTTTCTGTTAACGATTTAAGCCTCTCTTCTCGTTCTTTATATTCAATATTGGAAGTTTCTATATTTAATTTTAAATTCTCCATTGTTTTTTTATTTACTTCCAGCAGATTCTCTTTTACTGCGAGTTGTTCGCTTAAGGATTCTAACGAATTATTTAACTCTTGCATTCTGGTTTCAATTTCAATCATATATTGTTGTTTTTCAGCCATTTGAAACTTATATTTATCAAGGAGCTCTTCGTAAATCACTTTTTGAGCTTTCATTTCAGGGAAGCCCTCGTTATACTCTTTAATTTGTTGCTCGATGGTTTTAATTCTAATTTCTTTTTTTCCGATTTGCTCGTTTAAAAGTTTTTTTTCGTCTTCTTTTGCTTCAATTTCTTTGTTAGAATGGTCTAATTCAAGCCTTTGTTTGCTAATTGAAATTTTTAATGTCTCATTTTCAGCTCTAAGACTTTTCAATTTTTTTTCTTGCGCTTCGGTTTCTTCTTCTTGTACTTCAATTTTTTTTTTATTCTCTTGAATTTTTTGATTTAGTTCTGAAGTTTTAGCTCGTAATACTTCTTGATTTGCCACTTTCTCCTTGACACTATCAGTAAGGACAATTAAATCTACACCTCGAGATTCATACGCTTTAATTAGTTGTTCATTGTTCTTTAAAAGTTCCCTATATTCTAATTCTAAGTTATCCATGCTTTCTTTTGTTATTTTTAAGCCTTCCTCTAAGTTATTGAGTTCCCCCGTTTTCAAAACGTATCTTTCTTCAAGCGTGGAGACTTTTAATTCTAAAGTAGCGCGATATGCTTCCATATCTTCGATTTTTTTTGTAACCGTTTCAAATTTGTTTTCTACTTGTTTAAATTCTTTAGTAATTTCTTCAATGCTCTTTTTTTCAGGTTCTTTTTTTATTTCTTCTTTTATTTCTTCAATACTATTTTCAAAGCGTCTCAATTCTCGATCTATCATATCTCTAGAATTTTTAGCTTTAGATAAGAGTTCTTTATCCACTCTATCAAGATCTTTATCCGATTTGCTGTTCTTTTTTTCTTCTTTAAATTCGTTAGTCATTTTATCTCTTTTATGAATCTTGAATTTTAATAATTTTAACTTTCTATATACAATTAGAATTTGGAATTTTAAAACTTAATTTCTATTTAAAAATAAAAAACAAAATGTATCTATTTGTATAGATAACATATTAATCAATTAATCTTTAATTTAAATGAAATAAAAATTCCTTTTATTAATTATACTTTTTTGATACATTTAAACTTTCATTTTTTCTAAGTTTTTATTTAATCCGAGAGATAAATTTAAATATGATGATTATCCCGGCATTAATTCATGTTTTTTTTTTAAAAAAATTAGGATTTTTAGTCTACTGACCGCTTTGTAAGAGATTAGTGAATAAATTAACAAGAATTTGTAATCGATTAAAAATAATAACAGAATATGTATCTTTTTTACTTTTTTCTTAAAGGACTTGCTAATCTATTTCTTTTTTCATCAAAGTAAAGAATATAATGTTTTCCAAGTATTTTTCCTAATCGATCATGATACTCTGGATTTCTTTCTTTGATCCATCTCATGGCATGCTTTATTGTCCAAATGAGATTCTTTTCTTCTTTATTTAATCCTATTTCTGATGCTAATTCGTCGTGAACTTTAATTTTAGATTCTTTTAACCATGATTCCATTAAGTTTAGCATTTTTTCGGGCATGTATTTACTTAAATCTTTAATATTATTCCCAACTGATTTGCGGACATAGATTGAATTGTCTTTTCTTAATAACGTTAAGATTTTTAGGACTTTATCATTTTTAGAAGGATCTCTTAACCATTTTATTTCAGTTTTTGGTCTTAAGCTCTCTGAAACCAATCTTCTTAAATTTTTATTATTATTTTTTGTTAATAAAGATAAATATGCAAGCATTTTTTCGGGATTTCTTTTAAGTCCTGAAAGGATTGCTTCTCCGGTGCTTTCTCTTATTTGCCACTCGTCATGATTAGTCCATTTTTCAATTAACGCTTTTACATTATTTAATTCATCAGGAAAATGAAATAAAAATTCTGCAAAAAAATATAAAATAAAGTGAATAAATTTGATATTTTTATTTTCTTCTTTAAAGCTAAAACCTTCTTCAGAAAATTTTGTATAATAATCTTTTTTTACTTTTATTTCATTTTTTAAAAA
>JAUWRB010000251.1 GCA_030610785.1 Promethearchaeota archaeon
ATTTTATAGTAGTTATCGAAATCACGTAGTATTTATTTTTGGATTGATATTAAGAATAAAAAGGAAAGAAGAATTAAAAAAATCAAATTATCGAAAGAAAAAATAAGAATTGAAAAAAAAATGGCATCAGTTATTTATATAGAATCGGAAGATGTCGGGACTGCGTGGTTAGAAGCTCTTAGGAGAGTATTAGAAGAAGGTGATGATATTTCAACGGAATATGATAAAGAAAGCGACATACCTTCTAAAGATAGCACGGTTTTAATTAAAATTAATAATCCATTTAGCAATCCAATCAGAAGTAGAAGAGGCAAAGAAAAGAAAATATTAAAAATAAGGTCAAAATTTGGAAATTCTTACGAAGTTTATGGAAATTTGGCAGACATCTTCCTTATAGGTTCAGTTCAGAGCGGCTATATTGAAGAGATATTAGATGGTGTCAACGACCATTATTTATGGGATTCGTCTCAAAGTTTTCCTTATTCTTATCATGATAGAATTTATAATTATTCTGCTTTTTCGTTAGAAGATTCTGTAAAAAAGGAACATGCAGTAAAAGTGCTTGATAAAGAACAGGTTAAAAAACACGAAAAATTAAAATTTGCTAAAAGAATATATAAATCGGGAGAAAAAGAAATATGGAAATTACAGAATGGAATTGAAATTGATTTAAATAGAGAAATCAGCGAACAAATTGGCATTGAGAGTATTAGTTTAAGTCTTCTTAATTTACCCAGAATTAACCAAATTGATAATATTATTAAAAAGTTAAAAGAAAATCCTAATACTAGACGAGCTCAAGCAACAACTTGGAGACCATATGTCGATCCATATTCTGAAGACCCTCCTTGTTTACAGAGATTATTTTTTAGAATAAAAAATGAAAAATTAATAATGCAAACTTGTTGGAGAAGCAGGGACTTATTTAAAGCATGGGCTCCAAATGTAAATGGCATGATTCGAATTCAAAAATTTATTGCCGACGAAATGAACATGCAACTTGGAGAATATATCGATTTCAGTAATTCATTACATGTTTATGGTAAAGATATTAAAGAGGTAAGAGAACTGCTAAACTCTTTAAATCAAAGAGAGAGAACTTAAGCGATGAAATTGCTAAGTTTTTAGATAAAAAACTTTCTGCTGCTGATTTTCCATTTTTTAGCGTCCAACAAGTTAGTTTGCTTTAAAATTTTTTCTAATTTAGTATGATCGTGAAGGAAAGTAATATTTTAATCTAAAAAGATTAAACAAATGTTATATCTTGATAATCCGCAGTTTGACCCCCATTTTTAGTAATACCTAATTCTCGTACTACCTTAGTTAATTTTAAGAACGCTTCTTTTACGATTTCTTTGTTTTTTGCTCCTGTACATACAACTTTTCCTGTAGAAAAAAGTAAGAAAACAGTTTTAGGTTCACTCATGCGATAAATAACACCTGGAAAAACTTCTGGCTCATACATGGCATTTTCCATTACAATCGCTGCCATGTTTAAATCAATATACGTGTGTAAATTTCCGCTCGCTACAATATTCTGAATCGTTATTACTGGATTAGATACATTAATTCCGGCTTTTTTAATTTTTTTTATTACTTTCGTTACTCCAGGACTTGCATCACTCGCTCTTCGAAGTCCTGTAATAACCATTTTTCCTGTTGAGAATATAAGAAATGTTGCTTTTGGTTCAGTGATTCTCATAATAAGACCCGGAAATCTTTCGGGATTATATTCTACATTATCAAATTTACGGGTAATCGTGACAAGATCTATCTTTTCTGTAATCTCCATGATTACTGTAGCAACAACATTTTCTATTTTATAATCGAGTTCAATATTTTCTTTCTTAGACATATTATAACCTAAAAGAAATTGATATTTATAAATTTGTATTTAAAATTTAAAAACTTTTATTTTACGTACTATAAAGGATTATAAAAAAAGAAATTATGAAAAAACTATTTTAAAAAAAAAAAAAAGGATATTTAATAAAATTCAAATTATAGTCAATTCTTTTAATTTATCTTCAGTTGGTCTGCCTGTTTCCCAATCCCATCCACGGCCTTTATAATATTGTGTTAAATTTTCCTTTAAATCAAGTTTTACGCCAGCAGTCCTTCCAGAGGATAATATCTTAGTTAAATGTTTTGGTAATTTATCGTCTTCTTTGGTTATTCCTAAATTACAATTAATAACCCTTTTTATATTATTAATACGCTCTCCTACTTGTATTAAGGTTTTTTTTTTGTAGTTAAAACCTGTTACAGCGTTAATGTATCCAATAAAGTGATTAAAAGAAATATTTATAAAATTACAATTTACTGCAGAATCGTCAATAGCTCTTAGGTCTTGTAAATTAGCAACGGCTTTTTCTCGACCTTTGATATTATCCCTAGTTTTTGCTCGTCTAATCCGTAATTCAGAATAATTTATATTGCCTATTTCAACTCCAAACCAATCGCCTTTTTCGTGGTTTGCACCCACACAACAAGTCATGTAACTTAGCGCTTGCCCGGCGAATGCCCGTGGGTCGTGCATTGGCATTTCTAAGCCTTTCACGTGAGCAGCTAATTCCGGATCAACTCCAAATTTTTTAGCCATTACTCGGACGCCTTCAGCTAGTATATTTCCAATACCTTCTCTTGTCGATATTTTATCCACTAATTTTAAGATTAATTCTCCGTTTCCCCACCTAATATCTTCAATTTTAATACCATTTAAATGAAGCTTGATTTTATCAATTCCTAGATTATTTTCAACCAAGTAAATTAAAAAAGCTATAGAAACTCCTGTAGAAATAGTATCCATTCCATACACATTACACATGTGAGATGCTAAAATTACATGTTTAGGGTCAAAAACACCGCATAAAGTGCCTAAAGCAGCAACCGACTCATACTCGGGACCATCGACCTTGATTTCTTTTCCATCATGCTCGATAATCGTTATTTTACCACATTTTAAAGTACATCCGGCGCAATTGTAACCAAATACAGGATATTTTTCTTTTATCGTTTTTGCTGTTAGTTTTTCTGCTAAAAATTCAGTTTCAGTAAAATAATATCCCGGAGTATCCCCTTGCATCATTCCAATATCCAAATAAGAATTTGTTCCATATAAGCTGAATAAATGTGGTGCTGTAGCTTTTAAAAAGTCTCCTTGCGCTTCCATCTCTGCTTGTTTCCTCAATTTTTTGCACGTTTCAATATCAGCTATTTCAACCCTCTCAACGCCATGAATTGCTATAGCTTTTAACTTCTTAGAGCCCATTAAAGCCCCCAAACCACATCTTCCAACGGCCCTTCCTTCGTCGTTAATAATTGCTCCGAATTTAACAAGATTTTCTCCTGCGGGTCCTATATTAGCAACTCTAATTTTTTCATTATTTAATTCTTTTTTTATTATTTTTTGAGTTTCATAGCAATCCTTGCCCCAAATATTACTTGCATCCTTGAATTCAAAATTTTTATCGTGAATATACAAAAACACGGGATTTTTTGCTTTCTCAGTAAGAACGATTGCATCAAAACCACTATTGCGCAAAGAAATACAAAAATAACCCCCCGAGGAACCTTCGCCCCAGATTCCCGTAAGAGGAGATATTCCTGTTACGGTATATCTTCCTGATGATGGGCGAATTGTTCCTGTTACTGGTCCAGTTGCGAAAATAAGAGGGTTTACGCTGGAGAAAGGGTCGTTTCTTAAAATTTTATAATCTTCATCAGATAATAAATCGTATGTTATTTTAGCGCTTAATCCAGTTCCTCCAAGATAATTTATCGCCATTTGTTGGTTTAATTCTTTGATTTCGACATTTTCGTTCTTTAAATTAACAAAAGCGATCTTTCCATTATATCCTAATAATTTTTCACTCATTTTTTTCTTTCCTTCATTACATTTTTATTAAAAATCGATATCTTTTCCATCCCATGCGTATTCAAATATTCTCTTATACAATTGTGCGTTGATAGAGCGGTAAGAAAGGAGACTTACGCCGTCTTTATCGGCATATTTAGCCATTAGATCAAGTTTTTCCATGTATTCTTCTTTGTTGATCGGGGGGTTTTTTAATTCCATAACACAAGTAGGTCCATCTATAGAACGCATGAAATCCTTAATAGATTGAATTAATTCTTTAAGAAGCTCGTTTTTACTCTTATCTTTAATTTCAACGCTAAAAACAGGACAAAGATCTTTCCATCTCTCAGTAACTTTTGATTGAAAAGCGATGGAATAAGGTGTAAACAGACCTACGGATAGGCCATGATGTACATTAAAAACTTTTCCGAAACTATGTCCTAAAGAATGATCTATTCCTGCTGTAGAATTTCCAAAGCCCAGTCCAGCAATAAGCGCCGCCATCTGCATGTGTTGTCGAGCTTCTAAATCTTTTGCGCCATATTTATATGTACGAGGTAAATATTTTAGAACTTCTTTTATTGCGGTTAAATTTATAGCATCTATAAAGGGACTTCCCCAATTAGAAACATATGATCCCATCGAATGAGCAAAAACATCTAATCCTGTAGCCATCGTCAAAAAGGGAGGCATATCCTTTACAAAATCAGTGTCTAATATCGCAATATCAGGAATTATTTCGTCGCTCATTATTTCTAATTTTTTTGGAGGGGTTCTTTCTAAATCTGTGGCAACTGCAGCTCCAGTAACTTCAGACCCGTGCCCG